>JACCVB010000264.1 GCA_013698385.1 Chloroflexota bacterium | reverse complement strand
TGACGAGATCGGCGATCTTCTCCAGCAGGCTCGCCTTGTTCACCTGGTAGGGCAACTCGCTGACGATGATCGCGGTCCGATCGCCGCGGACCTCTTCGAACGCGACCTGCGCCCGGATGACCACCCGACCCCGACCGTGGGCGTACATCTGGCGGATCGCATCGACCGTCTCCCACTCGCCGGTGAGGGAGTTGCGCTGCTTCTCGAAGCGGAAGATCGTGCCGCCGGTCGGAAAGTCCGGACCCTTGATGTACGTGCACAGGTCGTCCGAGGTGAGCTCGGGGTCGTCGATCAGGGCGGTCGTCGCGTCGACGATCTCGCCCAGGTGGTGCGGCGGGATGTTCGTGGCCATCCCGACGGCGATGCCAGAACTGCCGTTGATGAGCAGGTTCGGCAACTTGGCCGGGAGGACGGACGGCTGCTTCTGGGTGCCGTCGTAGTTGTCCTCGAAGTCGACCGTGTCGCGGTCGATGTCCGCCAGCATCTCGGCTGCGATCCCGGTCAGGCGCGCCTCCGTGTAGCGCATCGCCGCGGCGTTGTCGCCATCCACGGACCCGAAGTTGCCCTGCCCATCCACAAGCGGGTAGCGCATCGAGAAGTCCTGGGCGAGTCGGACGAGAGCGTCATACAGCGACTGGTCGCCGTGCGGGTGGTACTTGCCCATCACCTCGCCGACGATCGCGGCGCATTTGCGGTACGAGCTCGTGGCGGACAGGCCCATCTCGCCCATCGCGTACAGGATCCGGCGATGGACGGGCTTGAGGCCATCTCGGACGTCGGGCAGCGCGCGGGAGACGATCACGCTCATCGCGTAATCGAGGTACGAGACGCGCATCTCGTCCTCGATCAGGACGGCGCGGATGTCGCCGAGGTCGTCGGTCACTGTCGGTCACTCCTGGCCACGGGGTCGGGCGCATCGGGTAATGGGAGATAGCCGTAGCGTGTTCGAAGTTCCTGTTTGCGGGCCTCGTCGGCTGCGATGTAAAGACCGGTCGCGGTGGCGATCACGGTGCCGGTCGCCGTCTCCACGATCGTCCCTGCTGTTTCGATCAGACGGCGCCGGGTCCGGGCGACCGTTCCTTCCGCGTGGAGCACGGTCCCCACCTCGGCCGGCCGCTTGAAGGCCACGTTCAACCGAGCCGTCAGACCCCAGTTGTCCTCACCGACCAGCGACCACGCCATGACTTCGTCGAGGATCGTGCACAGGATCCCGCCGTGGGCGATCCCGTCCCAGCCCTGGAAACGCGGCTCGAGCGTCAGGTCCGTCCAAGCCCGCCGGGGTTCGACGTGCAGGACCAGGCCCATCCCGCTCGCATTCAACGTCCCGCACGCGAAGCAATGGTGCGGAGCGACCTCGAAGCGCGGAACGCCGGGGACATCGATCACCCGGACCTCAGACGTCAAGGTTCCGAACCTTCCGGGCTTCCGACTTGATGAAGTCCTTGCGGGGCGCGACCTTCTCACCCATCAGCATCGTGAAGATCTCGTCCGCCAGGGCCGCGTTCTCCCCGTCCACTCGGAGCAGGGTTCGGCTCTCGGGGTTCATCGTCGTCTCCCACAGCTGGTCCGCGTTCATCTCGCCGAGGCCCTTGAATCGCTGGACCGACAGGTTCTTGACGTTGAACTCCTTGATCACGCGGTCGCGTTCCTTCTCCGACTGGGCGTACTTCGTGACCTTGCCGGTGCTGACCCGATAGAGCGGCGGCTGGGCGATGTACAGGAAACCCGAGTCCACGACCTGGGGCATGTGGCGGTAGAAGAAGGTCAGCAGAAGCGTGCGGATGTGCGCGCCGTCGACGTCGGCGTCGGTCATGATGATGATCCGGTGGTACCGCAGCTTCGCGACGTCGAAGCTCTCCCCGATGCCGGCCCCCAGCGCGATGATGAGGGGTCGCACGTTCTCGCTGGACAGGATCTTGTCCAGCCGCGCCTTTTCGACGTTGAGCAGCTTGCCGCGCAGCGGGAGGACCGCCTGGAAGCGCCGATCGCGTCCCTGCTTGGCCGAACCACCAGCCGAATCGCCTTCCACGATGTAGAGCTCGCTTCGGGCCGGGTCGCGCTCCTGGCAATCGGCCAGCTTGCCCGGTAGGGCCATCCCGTCCAGGGCGCCCTTTCGGATGACCAGGTCACGGGCCTTGCGGGCCGCCTCGCGTGCGCGGGCCGCGGTCAGGCACTTCTCGATGATCCGTCGACCGTCCGACGGGTTCTCGTCGAGGTACTGACCGAGGCTGTCGGCGACCGCGTTCTGGACCTGGCCCTTGACCTCCGGATTGCCGAGCTTCGCCTTGGTCTGGCCTTCGAATTGCGGGTCCGTCAGCTTGACGCTGATGACCGCCGTCAACCCCTCGCGGACGTCGTCACCCGACAGGTTGTTGTCCTGCTCCTTGAGCACCCCGGCCCGCCGAGCCCAGTCGTTGAGGGAGCTCGTCAGCGCGGCCCGGAACCCGGTGACGTGACTGCCGCCGTCCGGGGTGTTGATGTTGTTTGCGAAGGCGAGGACGTTCTCCGTGTAGGTCTCGTTGTACTGGAGGGCGACTTCGACCGCAGTCGTCCCTTCACGGCGCTCGACATAGATCGGCTTGGTGTGGAGCGCTTCCTTGTTTCTGTTCAGGTGGCGGACGAACGATTGAAGGCCGCCCTCGAAATAGAACGAGCGCTCTCGGTCGATCCGCTCATCGATCAGGGTGATCCAGATCCCCTTTGTGAGGTAAGCCGACTCGCGCAATCGCTGGCTGATCGTCTCGAACGAGAATTCCGTCGTCTCGAACATCTCCGCGTCGGCGCGGAAGCTCGTCAGCGTGCCCTTGCGACCGGCCTGTGGGCCTTCCTTCTTGACGGCCGTGCGCGGCTTGCCACGCTCGTACTCCTGGGACCACACATTGCCGTCGCGCGAAGTCTCCACGCGCATCCAGGACGACAGCGCGTTGACCACGCTGACACCCACGCCGTGGAGGCCCCCGGACACCTTGTAGCCTCCGCCTCCGAACTTGCCACCCGCGTGGAGCACGGTATGGACGACTTCGAGTGCATCCTTGCCGGTCGAATGTTTGCCGACCGGCACGCCACGACCGTCATCCTGGACCACGACCGTGCCATCGCCCTTGATCGTGACGATGACGGTCGTGGCGTGCCCTGCCATGGCCTCGTCGATGGAGTTGTCGACGACCTCCCAGACGAGGTGGTGCAGGCCGCGAACGTCGGTCGACCCGATGTACATCCCGGGTCGACGTCGGACCGCCTCCAGTCCTTCCAGGACCTGGATGCTGGCGGCGGTGTAGTCCGAGCCCCCCGTTCGAGTCTTCTTGGCCCGGCCGGTCGATGCCGCCCTGGCGCTCACGGTGGCTTCGTCGGTCACGCGGTCCCTCCGGTGAGGCGCTCGTAGAGGCGCCCCAGTTCTTCGTCGCTGTAGTACTCGATGACGATCCGGCCGCCGCGACGGGAGCGAGCCAGGCTGACCTTGGTGCCGAGCGATCGGCGGAGGTCTTCTTCGACGCGCTGAAGATCGGGATCCCCGCGATCGGGCTGCGGCGCGTCGAGCCGTTCACGCTTGGGTTCGCGCAGGCGTCGGACCAGTTCCTCGGTTTCGCGAACGGAGAGGTCCTGGGCGATCACGGAGTCCACGACCCGAACCTGGTGATCGGCCGCCAGGCCGCCGATGGCGCGTCCATGGCCCTCCGTCATCCGTCGGTCCGCGATCGCGGCCTGCACGGTCGGCGCCAGGTCGAGGAGACGAAGCGTATTCGCGACGGTCGAGCGCGCCCGGCCCACGCGTTCGGCGATGCGTTCCTGGCTGAAACCGAACTCGTCGACGAGTCGGCGAAAGCCTCGGGCCGCCTCGATCGGGTCAAGATCCTCGCGCTGCAGGTTTTCGACGAGCGCGACCTCGAGCTGGGCCTGCTCGTCGAGCTGCCGGATGATGGCAGGGACGCGCTCGAGGCCAGCGGCCTGGGCCGCTCGCACGCGGCGCTCGCCGGCGACGAGTCGGTATCCGTCGACGAGCTCCGTGACCAGGATCGGTTGCAGGACCCCATGTTCGCGGATGCTGGCCGTCAGCGACGCGAGATCCTCTTCGGCGAAGCGCTGGCGAGGCTGATTCGGGTTGGTCTGGATGCGCGAGATGGGAATCTCCAGGGATCCGGACGAGCCTGGCGCTCGTTGCGGGATCAGTGCCGCGAGGCCACGGCCCAGGCCATGTCCTCGATCGGGGCGGATGATCACGACAGGACCAGCGTGGCTGAAGGCTCGAGGCCTGATCGGAGCGACGCGCTCGGTGCCTGCCCATCGAGGCCGAGACGTCCTCGAAACTCGTCGGCAAGGGCCGCGTACGCGAGCGCGCCTCGGGATGACGGCGCGTACGCCGAGATCGGGACACCGTGGCTGGGCGCTTCGGACAAGCGCACGCTCCGAGGGACGACGGTGTTATAGACCCGTGACCCAAGATGTCGCCGGACCTCCACTCCGACCTCAGCTGAGAGATTGGTTCGCCCATCAGCCATGGTCAGGACGACCCCATTGAGTGCGAGCGTGGGATTGAGGTGGTCCCGGACAAGATCGATGGTCGCAAGCAATTGGGTCAATCCTTCAAGCGCGTAGTACTCACACTGGAGCGGGATCAGCACTTCATCGGCGGCGGTCAGTGCGTTGACGGTCAAGAGGCCCAGGGA
>JACCVB010000243.1 GCA_013698385.1 Chloroflexota bacterium | reverse complement strand
GCCTATCATCCGCCGGACGATGACGCGCCACGCACCTTGATTCGGTGCCGGCGCGTTTGCGTGCCTTTAGGGGAAGACGGAAGATGACCGTCCCCGTGGCCGGATGGAGAGGACCCCGGACAGTCCGAGATGAAGCAGACCTACCAGCCCAAGAAGCGTCATCGCGCCAAGGAACACGGCTTTCGCGCCCGGATGAGGACGACAGCGGGTCGCCGGATCCTTGCCACGAGGCGGGCTCGCGGGCGGAAGCGCCTGTCGGCCTGACGGTCAAACGCGGCCCAAACCCGCCGCGATTGGTGATGCTCTCCCGCCCGCAGGACTTTGCAGCGATCCAGGGTTCCGGGATGACGCGATCCCACCCCCTGCTCACTGCCCGGTTTCTCCGGACGGACCTCGGGATGACGCGATTCGGTATCGCGACCGGCCGCCGCATCGGCGTAGCCGTCGTGCGAAATCGGGTCCGCCGCCGCCTCCGAGAGGCACTTCGGTCGATGGCGCCGGCATTCCAGCCCGGCTGGGATGTCCTCATCATCGTCCGACCTGCGATCGTCGAGGCCGACTACCGGGAGGTGGTCGGAGCGTTGCACCGGACACTGGCTCGGGGCGGAGCGATCGGAGGTACGACAGCGTGAAGGGGATCGGGATCGGGCTGATCAAGCTCTATCGCGTCGTCTTCGCCTGGTTGCCGCCGTCATGTCGATTCGAGCCGACCTGCTCGCACTACGCCGAGCAGGCGATCCAGAGATACGGACTGGCGAGGGGAAGCTGGATGGGCGTCAAGCGCATCACTCGCTGTCATCCATGGAACCCGGGTGGGTATGACCCGGTCCGCTAGCGAGGCCCCGTGCTTGTGACCCTGCCCCGACCGTCGCGGCGCCTTCTGGTGCCGCTGGTCCTCTTTGCGCTCCCCGGGCTCGTGCTCGCGGCCTGCGTGCCCGGTGCCGCGCCGTCGGGCTCGGGGGGGATCGCGCCCTCGGCAAGCCCCCTTCCGCCTCTGACGCCGGCCGCGCCGGGTGCCGATCCGGTCAGCCTTGCGGCCTGGTTGTTCACCCCGATCTTCCAGACCATGTTCATCATCCTCATCGCGGTCTACCAGTTCCTCGAGAACGTCGAGGTACCCGGAGCCATCGCGTGGGCCATCGTCGTGCTGACCCTCATCGTCCGAGCGGTCCTCATCCCGCTCTACCGCAAGCAGCTCGTCTCGCAGCGCCGGATGCAGCTCATCCAGCCCGAGGTCAAGGAGATCCAGAAGCGTTACAAGGGCGATTCGATGAAGGCCCGCCTTGCACAACAGGAACTGTTCAAGGAGCGCGGCATCAACCCGCTCGCCGGCTGCCTGCCGCTGATCCTCCAGCTCCCCCTGCTGTTCATCATGTATTCGGTCATCCAGAACGGGCTGACCAACCAGGATCCGTCGGCGATGCTGACCGCCTTCGGCACCAAGGTCGTCGATCTCCAGTGCATCAACCTGGGCGATGCGGCCCGCCCGTGCATCGACTCCGTGGTCCCGATCCTCGGGGACATCGCCCAGCCGCAGGCGTTCCTGCACCTCCTCGGATTCGGGCTCAGCTTCCTGGCCATCGGCTCCGCGCTGCTCCAGCTCGTGCAATCCCGCATGATGCTGCCCGCGGCCGATCCCACCAACACCGATCCGAACGCCAGGATCCAGCGTCAGACGATGCTGTTCCTGCCGCTCATCTCGGTCGTCTACGGCGGCTTCCTGCCGGCCGGCCTGTTCATCTACTGGATCGTTGCGACGATCTTCTCGATCGTGCAGCAATACCTCATCGTCGGCTGGGGCTCGATGTTCCCCCTGTTCGGGTGGACCCCCCGCTTCGCCGTCGACCATACCCCGCGCTTCCCGGTCTCGATGCCACCACCGCCCGACCCCTCCAAGCGGGCCGCCATCCTGACCGATGCCACCAACCGATCAACGGCCGACAAGACGATCCGTCCGCGGGAGCGGGGGCGTCAAGGCCGACGAGGGAGACGACGCTGACATGAGTGCCTACAAGGAATTCACCGGTAAGACCGTCGAAGAGGCGCTGCGCGCAGCGCGCGAGGAATTCGGCGCCGAGCTGAACGATCTCGACTTCGAGATCCTGACCCCGGGCAGCCGAGGCGTGCTGGGCATGGGCGCCGAACCGGCGCGCATCGTGGCTGCGCCGCGCGAGGCGCTCGGGGGTGCCGCGCCCAAGCGCGACGCCGCCGCTGCCACCCCGCTGCCCGTGCCGCCGGCCCGCGAAGGCGGAGCCTTTGGCGAGCGCGACCGGGGACCACGGCGCGACGAGCGGGGGCCTCGTCGAGACGATCGACCGCCGCGTCGAGACGACCGGCCGCGGGATGACCGACCGCGGGATGATCGACCCCCGCGTCGAGACGACCGACCGCGCGACGACCGACCGGCGCGCCGAGACACGGCCCAACCCGCGTCTCGACCAGACGAGCCCATGCCCCGCCGCGGCAATGCCGTCGATGTGTCGGACTCGGAGGCGGCGGAGGTCGCTGCCGCGCGTGGTTCCCTCGCTTCGGAACGCGCCGAGCTCGAGGCCGCCGAAGCGTCGCCCGAGGCGCTGGCCGCCGGACAGCGCATCCTCGAGACGGTCATGCGCCACCTCGGGTTCGACGTCCGGGTCGAGGTCGCGGTCGGAGAGACCAGCCGCCTCAATGTCGTCGCCCAGGGTGATGACCGGGAAGCGCTCGGCGCGCTCATCGGCCGAAAGGGGGAACGGCTCTCGGCGCTGCAGCACCTCGTCAACCTGATGCTGTCCAAGGAGATGGGCAGTTGGACGCGCGTGCTGGTGGACGTGGAGGACTATCGGGGGCGGCGAGAGCGCCAGCTGCGCGAACTCGCGGACCGCGCGGCCGCGCGCGTGACCGAGACCGGCAAGATGCTGCAGCTGGAGCCGATGCCGGCCCTCGAGCGGCGCTGGATCCACCTGCCCCTGCGCGATCATGAGGCCGTCGCAACGCAGTCCATCGGCGAGGAGCCCAATCGTCGGGTCGTGCTCGTCCCGCGGGCCCGCTGACCGGCGGTGGGAAACCAGTCCCGTAACGTGTGGGAAACCAGCTCCGTCACGCCGAGCGGCGGTCAGGCGTCTTGTCCTGACCGCCACCCTTGACCGAGCCCATTCGAGCGGCTGCTAGGATGTCCGTCCCATGACCACCACGACGTCCGAGTCCCTCAGACTCGAGACCCGGCACGGCCGACCCTCCGTGAAGTTGCGCTTCACGATCGCCTTCCTGATCGGGCTCATCGCTGCCCTCGGCCTTGGCTCAGGGGCGATGTACGCCTACGACCAGCAGTACGCCGGGCGAGTGCTGCCCGGCGTGCGGATCGGGTCGATGGACCTGTCAGGCCTCGATCGGGCCACGGCCGCCGAGCGGATCCGGACCCGCTATGCCGCCCTGGGTGAAGGTGAGGTCGTGGTCCAGGGGCCGGACGGCACCCTGAGCATCCCGTTCAAGGAATTCGGCCGCGGGCCGGATGTCGAGGCGATGCTGGACGAGGCGATGGGCATCGGTCGGGACGGCAATGCGCTCGAGCGAGCGCTCGCCAACGCACGGACTGCGATGCGTGGTGCCGTCGTGCCCGCCCGGGTGACGTACGACGTCGACCTGCTCGTTCAACGGGTCACGGCATTCGCGAGCTCCCTCGCGGTGCGACCGGTGGAAGCCTCCGTGCGCATCACGGATGCGCTGGACTTCGTGGTCGTGCCGGGGCGAGATGGCCGTGTGGCCGATGGCGCCTCGGCGCTGAACGCCACCGTTTCGGCCCTCGGCGCGTTGGACGCCCCCGCCCGCGTCGACCTAAAACTGGACGTCCAGACGGTGGAACCCGTCGTCACCACCACCGAGGCGTCCGAAGCGAGAACCTTGGCGGAGCAGTTGGCTGCCGATGTCGGCCTGACTGTGGAGGGCAAGACCTGGACGATCCCGGCGAAGACGCTGCGCCCGTGGGTCAGCTTCGCGCCAACGGCCGATGGGGGATATGCTCCGTCGATCGACACGGCACAACTGGATCCGACGCTCAAGAAGCTCGCCAAGAAGATGAACCAGTCGGTGATCAACGCCTCATACCGGACCCGGGGCGGCAAGATCACCGGCGTGATCCCCAGTCAGACCGGCTACAAGATGGATCGAGCGACCACGGTCGCCCAGGTGCAGGGGCTGCTCGTCGCGCGCGCCGGCGGGATCACGATGACGACGATCGAGCCTACCCTCGGGGTGACCAAGCCTGTCCTCACCACGGAGGAGGCGGAGGCGGCTCAGCCGCGGATGCGCAGGGTCTCGACCTGGACGACGTACTTCCCGCTGACGATCAAGAACGGGTACGGCGTGAATATCTGGCTGCCGACACGGCTGATCGACGGCTACGTCGTGGCTCCACGCGCCACCTTCGATTTCTGGGACGCCGTCGGGCCGGTCACGCGAGCCAAGGGCTACAGGACCGGCGGCGCGATCATCAACGGCCGAACGGAGCCGCAGGGTGCCCTGGCCGGCGGCATCTGTTCGTGCTCGACGACCCTGTTCAACGCCGCGCTCCAGGGCGGCTACGAGATGGGCGCCCGGCGGAATCACTACTACTACATCGATCGCTACCCGCTCGGCCTGGACGCCACGGTCTTCATCAGCGCATCTGGCGCGAAGCAGACGATGTCGTTCACCAATGACACGGA
>JACCVB010000232.1 GCA_013698385.1 Chloroflexota bacterium | reverse complement strand
AGCCATCGACAAGGGCTACCGGTCAAGGTTGATCGACGAGTTCCAGCTCCTGGAGTTCGTCCGGCGTGGCTTCATCACAGGTCCAGATGGCAAGCCGTTCGGCTCCACCGGGATCGTGGTGAACTGCCCGATCATCATGCGTTTCCTGTAAGCAACGTCGTTCGGTGCCGCCGCCTGCGCGGCGGCACCGGATCGACCGACGCATTCGTCCAACAACCACTGCCGACCATCGGCGCCTGGGGCGTCGGCGCACCGGAAATGTCATAGGCGATGAATTCTGCAAGTCCCGTACCGATCCTGTCATCGAGAGGTCACGCGCGCGCGGGATGGTTGCACCCATGTCCCTCGACCCGCGGCCTCCGAAGATCGACCGATCGACTGATGTTCCGCCTCGCGATCTCGGCCCACTGCATTGGTTCCCGGTCGGTGCTACCGCCAACCGGGCGACCGATCCTCGATTCGGCCGCTACGTACCCACCTCCGCGGACACGCAGCTCGTCGCCGAACTTCGCGACGGCGATGAGGCAGCGTTCGTCACCGTCATCGATCGCTTTGGCGCGACCATGCTCCGCGTAGCCCGTCTGTACGTGTCCAGTCCAGGTGGAGCGGAGGACGTGGTCCAGGAGACCTGGCTCGCCGTACTGGTGGGCTTGGACCGCTTTGAGGAGCGCTGCTCCTTGCGAACCTGGGTCTTCCGGATCCTTACCAACATCGCGCGGAAGCGCGGCCCGTCGGAAAGATCGACAGTGCCCTTCTCACGTTTCGTGAGAGATGAGATCGCGTCGTTCCCTGCGCCAGGGGACGCTGGACGGTTCGAAGGCGAAGACGACCTCGAATGGGCCGGCCACTGGACCTCGGCGGTCTCGAACTGGGACGAGCGCGCGGAGTCGCATCTCCTGTCCGTCGAGACACTCGACTGCATCGCTCGGGCGATGGACGAGCTGCCCCCGCTGCAGGGGGCGGTGATGCGGCTTCGTGACGTCGAGGGCTGGACATCGAGAGACGTGAGTGCGGTGTTGCGCATCAGCCGGACCAATGAGCGGGTTCTCCTGCATCGGGCAAGGACTCGAGTTCGCCTGGCCCTGGAGGGATACCTCGGTGGATGACGGCGCTCGACATCACAGCGAGATCGTCTGTCGCGATGTGGTGGACCTGGCGACCGACTACCTGGAATGCGCCGTCCGCGGCCTCCTCAGGGGCGACTTCGAGAGCCATCTCGCCGGCTGCGAGGACTGCCGAGCCTATCTTGGGCAGCTGCTCGTGGTGATCCGTGCCGCGAGCCACATTCCCCATTCCTGGCCCGCTCAAGATGATCGAGCGCGGTCCCTCGAACTATTCCGCACCTGGCGAAGCGAACGCGCCGGCTCATCCGAAGCGACGTAGCGACGTGGTTCAGTTCGCGCCCGCATCGGCAGGCGATCGAAGGCGTCAACGCGCCCCGTGAACATCGACTGCAGGGTGCGGACGTACTCGACCGTGACGGTCACCGGGGGGAGAGGCTGCATTCGAAAGGGTAGTGACTGATGGACGAGTCCGGGGCAGATCTGCTCAGTCGTTTCGCGGCGTTCCCCGCGTCGTTGGAGGCCCCGGCCTCGGTCGCCGGGCCGCCGCCCGCGGGAGAGTGGGGCGCCGCTGAGATCACCCGGCACCTGATCGCCGTCGAGGACGAGGTCTGGCGCGCACGCTTCGCCTCCATCGAGCAACAGGATGAGCCGCGGTGGGCCTGGACGGAACCCGGTCAGGCCCCGGGCTTCGACCACGCTCCGCTGTCCGAGCTTTTGGCCGCCTTCGCGGACGCACGTGCCGGGACGGTGGAGATCGTCACGGATCTGGACGAGTCCGGCTGGGCCCGGGCCGGGATCCACACCACGTACGGCCGGCTGGACGTCGCCGGCCTCCTCCGCCTCGCGACCGACCACGACCAGGAGCACCTGATGGGGATTCCCGCGCCCCTTCGACCGCTATCCGGCGACGATTGACCCCTGGCTACGAGTCGAAACCATCGAGCGCGGCCGCCGCGTAAAGCGCCACGCCCAGGGCCATCGGGGGCTCATCGAAGACGACCAGGTTCGAGTGGTTCTCCGGCGCGGTCGCGACGTCCTGGGACGCCGGCCGCGCGCCGATGAAGGCCATCAGTCCGGGCACGCGCTGAAGCACGTACGAGAAGTCCTCGG
>JACCVB010000204.1 GCA_013698385.1 Chloroflexota bacterium | reverse complement strand
GAGACGGTCTCGACGACCAGCGGTCGGCCCTCGGACTGGAGCCGGCGCAGTTCCTCGAGCGGGATGTGGCATTTCATCATGTGCCCGGGTTCGACTTCGATCAGTGGCGGCTCGGTCACCTCGCACAGGCCCGCGATGACGCGCGGGCAGCGGGTATGGAAGACGCAGCCGCTCGGCGGGTTGGCCGGACTGGGCACTTCGCCATCGAGACGGATCCGGGTGCGCTGCTCGCCATCGATATTGGGCACGGCGGACAGGAGCGCCTCGGTGTACGGGTGGTTCGGCCCACCGAAGACCGTCTCGGAGTCGCCGACCTCCATGATCCGCCCGAGGTACATGACCGCGATCCGGTCGGCGAGGTAGCGGACGACGCCGAGGTCATGCGAGATGAGCAGGTAGCTCGTCTTGCTCTGCGCCTGGAGTTCGGCCAGCACGTTCAGGATGGCCGCCTGGACGGACACGTCCAGGGCGCTGGTGGGCTCGTCGGCGACGACGATCGTCGGGTCGCCCGCGAACGCCCGGGCGATGGCCACGCGCTGCTTGAGGCCGCCGGACAGCTGGCGCGGCTTGAGGTCCAGGTGACGCTGCGTCAACCGGAGGGCGTGGGCGAGCTTGTCCACCCGTTCGTCGGCGGCCTTGCCGGACAGGCCGGTCAGCTTGCCCACCGACCGACCGAGGATATTTCGGACGCTCCAGCCCCGGTTTAGCGCTGAGTCCGGATTCTGGAAGACCATCTGGATGGAGCGCTTGTCGTCGCTCGGACGCTGGGCGGCCATGGAACCGAGCTGGTGACCCTCCAACGTGATCGCACTGCCGCTGTCCGGACCTTCGATCCCGAGGATCGTCTTGGCCAGGGTGGACTTCCCGGATCCGGATTCCCCGACGAGGCCGAGGGTCTCCCCGTCGAACAACTGGAGGTCGATGCCGACGAGCGCCGGGACGTCGTGGCCGGCCGCGTGGAAGGTCATCGAGACGTTCGAGAGCTGGAGCGTGACGTCGTCGTGGGCGACCTCCGCCTGGCCCGCGCCGTGCGCGGGCTCCTTGAGTTCGCTGACCTGCTCCCAGTGATGGCAGCGGGTCCATTGGCCGTTGGTCAGCTCGACGACCGGGGGTTCCACCTCGCGACACAGGTCGGTCGCCAGCGGACAGCGGTCGACGAAGACGCAGGTCGGGAGCGGGGTGCCGATCTGGGGCAGGGTGCCCGGGATCGTCGCCAGCGGCCGTTGCGACTTGCGCACGCCTCGCCGCGGAAGGGAGTGCAGCAGGGCGACCGTGTAGGGATGCTGCGGGTGCTCGAAGACCTGGGCGACATCGCCCTCCTCGACCATCTTGCCGGCGTACATCACGCCGACCCGGTCGCACATCGTCCGGATCACGCCGAGGTTGTGGGCGATGAGCAGGACCGCCGAATCCGTTTCGGTGACGAGGGTTCGGACGAGATCGAGCACGCTCGCCTCGACGGTCGCGTCGAGTCCGGTGGTCGGTTCGTCGAGGACGAGGAGCTGCGGGTCGGACGCGAGCGCGATGGCGATGACCACCCGCTGCTGCATGCCGCCCGAGAGCTGGTGCGGATAACGTTCGAATACTCGCGCGGGATCCGCGATCTGGACCCGCCGCAGGGACGCCAGGGCGCTCTCTCTCGCCTGGTCGCGCCCCTGGCCGAGGATGGCGAACGCTTCCATCAACTGCGCCCCGACCTTGGTCGTCGGGTTGAGCGCGGCGCCGGGATCCTGGAAGACCATGGAGGCCTGGTGCATCCGGAACTCGCGCAGCTCATCGCCGGATTTCTTCGTGATGTCGTCGCCATCCACGAGGATCCGCCCGCCGGTGATGATCCCGTTGCGGGGCAGGTGGCGGACCGCGGCATAGGCGGTCGTGGACTTGCCGCAGCCCGACTCGCCGACCAGGCCATAGGACTCGCCGGCGCGGACCTCGAAGGACACGCCCCGCAGGACCGGTCGGGGGATGTTCCGGACGAGGTACGAGACGTGGAGGTCCTCCACCTTGAGCGCCGCGACCGAGGCCGGCGCAGGCGCGATCCGTTCCGTGATCGTCATTCGGAGGCCACCGACTGGAGCGCGTCGGCGATCAGATTGACGGCCACGACGCAACTGGCGATCGCGAGGGCCGGGAACAGCGTCGGCCACCACTTGCCCGAGATCATGTTGTTGAATTCCTCGCTGATGCTCAGGCCCCAGTCGGGCGACGGCGGCTGGATCCCGACGCCAAGGAAGGATAGCGTGGCCACCGTGAAGATGGCGTACCCGAACCTGACGGTCAGCTCCACGACGATCGGTCCGCGCACGTTCGGGAAGATCTCGCGGGCCATGATGAACAGGCCGGACTCCCCGCGCAGCCTCGCCGAGGTGACATAGTCGAGCTGGGCCTCGGCGATCACGGCGGAGCGCACCGTGCGGGCGACGATCGGCGTGAACAGGATGCCCACGACCAGGATCACGACGAGGTTGGACGAGCCCAGCACGACCAGCGTCAGCAGGGCGACGAGGATGACCGGAAGCGACAGGAAGGCCTCGACGATGCGGCTGATGATCTCGTCCACGAGGCCCCGGTAGTAGCCCATGATCAGGCCCAGGAACGCCCCGACACCGACGCCCAGCAGGGCCGCCAGCGGGGCGACGATGAGGACGTCACGCGAGCCGGCCATGACCCGCGACAGGACGTCGCGGCCGAGTCTGTCCGTGCCCAGCAGGTGTCCAGCACCAGGCGGCGTATGACCGACGCCGAAGTCATTGAACGGGTCATAGGGCGTGATCGCCTCGCCGGCGATGGCGAAGATGGCCCAGATCCCGAGGACGACGAGGCCGATGATGAACCCGGGTCGACGGAACAGGACGGCACGCGTCTCGCGGCGCGCCTGGGCCCGCTCGGACCGGATGTCCACCTGTGGGACCGCCGGGGGCCCGACCGGCGGGATGGCGGCCGCGGTATCCATCAGCGACCCGTGGCCAGGCGCGCGCGCGGGTTCATCCAGGCGATGATCAGGTCCGACGTCAGCGTCGCGAGCATGTACACGATCCCGACGACGATAGCTCCGGCCTGCAGGACCGGGATGTCCTTGCGCTGTGCGGCGAACAGCATCACCTGGCCCATCCCGTTGTAGTTGAAGATCCGCTCGACCCCGATGATGCCGCCGAAGAGATAGCCGATCTGGACGCCGATGACGGCCACGGTCGGGACCAGCGCATTGCGCAGGACGTGCCGGCGCATCGTCTGCCCGGTCGTGAGCCCCTTCATCGTGGCGGTCCGGATGTAGTCCGACTCGAGGACCTCCACCGTGCCGGCACGTGTCATGCGTGCGATGTACCCGAAGTAGACGAGGGCCATGGCGAGAGCCGGCATGAACAGGTGGCTGAGGATCGTCACGGGGTCAGCGCCCTCGGGGGCCCGGGCGGTCACCGGGAACCAGCGCAACTGGACACCCACCACGACGACCAGGAACGTGCCGACGACGAATTCGGGGATGGATGACATGGTCACCCCGAGCAGGACGATGGCCCGGTCGGCGCGCCGGTCACGACGTCGGGCCGCATACAGGCCGGCCGCGATCGCGACCGGGATCGTCAGCAGGAGGGCGAACGCCGCGAGGAGCCCGGACCGGCCGATCGCCCCGAGGATGAGCGGCAGGACCGGCTGTCGTGACTGGAACGAGTTGCCGAAATCCAGGGTGACGAGGTTGCGCATCGCGCGAACGTACTGCTCGAGGAGCGGGTCGTTCGTGCCAAGCCGCTCATTGAGCGCGTCGACCGTGGCTTGCGGGGCGAACGGACCAAGGATGGTCCGCCCGACGTCGTTGGGCAGCACGTTCGCGATGACGAACACGATCGTGGCGAGCAGCCAGAGCGTGATGAGCGACAGGACGAGGCGGCGCAGGATCCAGCGAGTCATCGGGCTCCGCGGCCCCTCATGTGTGTGGTGGGATCGGCAGGGAACGCGAAGACGGGATCGCTTCCCTGCCGCTGGTCGACGGTGCTAGACCTGGGAGGCTGCCGAGAAGAACATCTGCCCCAGCGCGCTCGAGTACAGACCCTTGTACTTCTTGGACGAACCCGAGAAGTAGTTGTAGAAGTACGGCACCCCGATCGGCGTGTCCTCGAGGAGGACCGTCTCGATCTTGGTGCAGGCGGCCCGCTGCTGCTCGACCCCGACGGCCGCCTGGAATTCCTTGAAGGCGGCGTCGAACGCCGGTGACGAGTACTGGGACGAGTTCCAGACGCCCTTCGTCTTGAGGGCGGAGTTGAGATAGACGTCCGGGGTGGCGCGGTGGCCGTAATCGACGATGCCGAGCTCGGCGGCTCCGGAGCAGGGCGGATCCTTCGGCTCGGCCGGGCACCACTGCGCGCCGTAGAACGTATCCAGGCTCTCGACGGCCACGTCGAGGTCGAATCCGGCCTCCTTGGCGTTGCTCTGGATGAGCACGGCGAGGTCCGCGATCTCGAGCACCTGGCCGGCGTGCAGGACGGCCTTGACGTTGGGCGTCCCAGCCTCGGCCAGCAGGGCCTTGGCCTTCGCGATGTCGCGCTTGCGCTGCGGCACGGACGGATCGAAGTAGGCATAGATCGGGGCGATGACATGGTCGTTGCCGAGGTCCGCCTTGCCCTTGAACAGCTGCTGGATCATCGCCTCGCGATCGAAGGTCAGGGCCAGGGCCTGGCGAACGCGCTTGTCCTTGAACTGGCCGGTATCCGTCCGCATCCAGATCTGGCGATGGGTGGCCGCTCGTGTCGCGATGACGTCCGTGTTCGCGTCAGTGAGGAGCGGTTCGCCGGACAGGATATCGAACTGGACGATCGCGTCCACCTGTCCACCCTGGTAGGCGGTGACCATCGGGCCGGTCGCGTCGAACCAGACGTATTCGATCGAGTCGAGCGGCGTCTTGCCACCCCACCAGTCCGGGTTCCGGGAGAACTTCGCGCCGGTCGCCTGGTCGTAGCTATCGAGCTTCCAGGCGCCGGTGCCATCGGGCATCTGGTCGAGCGTGGTCCCGCTCGCGTAGTCCACCGGCGTGATCACGGTCTGGGCATTGAACACGGACACGAGATACGGGAAGTTGCCGTTCGGGCCGAGTAGCGAGAACTCAACGGTGGTCGGGTCGACGGCCTTGGTGGACTTTTCGTCGATGACCCCCTTGAGGCCGGAGTTCCCGGCCTCGACCAGCCGACCCATCGTGGCGACGACGTCGTCCGCGGTGAAGGGCTTGCCATCCTTCTGCCACTTGACGTTGGGGCGCAGCTTGAAGGTCCAGACCGATCCGTCGGCGTTGGGCGTCCACGACTCGGCCAGTCCGGGCGCGATGTCCAGGCCGGACGGTTCCAGCGTCGCAAGGAACTCGAACGACGTGGCGAGCATCCCGTAGGCGCCGAGGTCCTGCATCGCGATCGGATCGAGCGCGGCTGCAGGGCGCTGGAGCGCGACCTTGATGGAACCACCCGATGCCGCGGACGAGGCTGACGCCTCCGCGCTCCCGCTCGCCGCAGGTGCTGTGCTCGCGCTGCCACCGGCCGTCGCCGCCGGGCTGGCGGCGCCCGGCCCGCAGGCGGCGATCACGGCGCTGACGGTCGGGACCGAGAGGCCGATGACCATCGCGCGCTTGATGAATTGGCGTCGCGTGATCCGACCGCGCGCATAGGACTCGACGAGATCGAGTTCGAGTGGGGTCGCCGACTTGCGAACGCGATCCAGACGGGAGTAGTCCATGGTGCTCAATCCTCCTTGATGGTCGGCCTCAGGCCTCGCATCATCGTCGCGGCACGGGATCCGCCGCTCTGTGAACGGGCTAACACTCGCCACGGTAACGGCGGGCTCTCGTCCGTGTCAACGAATCGCCGAAACGTGGTCAGGATTGGGTGTCCCTCGGAGGGCATACGGGCCGGCATGGACGATCTCGACCAGGATCTCCTGTCCGACAAGCGCCGGTCCGCCGGGCAGATGGACGAGCTTATTGCCGCGGGTCCGACCCGCGACCCGAGGTGCCGGCGATCCCGCCCCACCTTCGTGGTCGTCGGCGTGGTCGTGCCCACGAGGCGGCGTCACCGTCTCCACGAGGACTCTCACCTCGCGGCCCAGCCACGCCTCGTTGCGCTCGAGTCCGATCGACTCCTGGAGCGTCAGCAGCTCGTTCAGGCGGCGGCGCTTCACCTCCGGCGGCACATCATCCACAAGACGCATCGCCGGGGTGCCCGGGCGGGGTGAGTAGGCCGCCGCGAAGACCTGATCGTAGCGGACCGCCTCCAATAGGGCCATGGTCGCCTGGAACTGCTCCTCGGTCTCCCCGCAGAACCCGACGATCACGTCCGTGGAGATCGTGATCCCGGGCACCGCCTCGCGGATCCGCGCGAGTCGTTCCCGGTAGTGGCTGATCGTGTACTGGCGGCCCATCCGCCGCAGGACGACGTCGTCCCCGGACTGGACCGGCAGGTGGAGGTGCTCGCACACGCTGGGACACTCCGCGAGGGCCGCGATCAGGCGATCGGACAGGTCCCACGGGTGCGACGTGACGAACCGCAGGCGAGGGATGGCGGGCAGTCCGTCGGCGGTCCGCAGGCCGTCGATCGCGCGGATCAGCTCGGCTAGGTCCGGGCGGCCATGAAGGTCCAGTTGCCGACCGGCCCAGCGCTCGGCGTCGACATGCGCGAACCGGGCGTCCGGTGCGAGGTCGTGGCCGTACGAGTTCACGTTCTGGCCGAGCAGCGTGACCTCGCGGTAGCCGGCCGCCGCGAGACTGCGTGCCTCGTTCACGATGTCATCGAACGGGCGGCTGCGCTCGGGACCGCGGCTGAAGGGCACGATGCAGTACGTACAGGTCTTGTCGCAGCCGTAAATGATCGGCAGCCAGGCGCTGACCGCGGAGCCGCGGGCGACACTCCCCTCCCCGATGGCGCGGGCACGGGTTCCCGACAGGCCGTCGGCGACGCCCACGACCGTCCTCCCGACCGTCGTGATGGCACCGACTGACCCGATGTCGCCCTGCGCGGAGGCCAGCCCCAACCGATCGACGAGCTCGGGCTCTTCGTCCGGGCGCAGGAATAGGTCCACCGCGGGATAGCGCCGCTGCAGTCCGGCCCGGTCGGGCTCCCGGACGGAACAGCCGGTCAGGACCACCCGCATCCCGGGGCGCGCGGCCTTGAGCTGGGCGAGCTGGCCCTGCCGCCCGATGACTTTCTGCTCGGCTCCCTCGCGGATGGCGCACGTGTTGATGACCACGAGATCGGCCGCGTCCATCGACGGCGCCTCTTCGCAGCCGGCGCGCAGCAGCCGACCGGCCATCTCCTCCGAGTCGCTGCGGTTCATCTGGCAGCCCAGCGTCCACACGTGGAATCGTGGCAGCGAGGCCAGGTCAGGGACGTACTCGTACAGGCGCTCGTCCGCGGGCTGGGCCGGCGATCGCGCTCCCCGGTGGGCCTGCGGCGCCACGTCAAGCATCGGCAGGGATCGCGATGGCGTGCGGGTCGGCAGGCTGGTATCACTCACGGTCGGGCCATGGTACGCCGGCCCGTCAGGGTGCTCGTTATCCTTCGGCGATGGATCTGATCACCCTCTTCTCGAATCCGGAGACCTGGATCGCCCTGATCACGCTGACGGTGCTCGAGATCGTGCTCGGCATCGACAACGTCATCTTCATCTCGATCCTCGTCCAGCGTCTGCCAGCGGAGCGGCGGGACCAGGGCCGGCTCATCGGTCTCGGCCTCGCCATGGGCATGCGGATCGTCCTGCTGTTGGCGATCTCGTTCATCGTCGGGCTGACCCAGCCCCTCGTGACGATCCTTGGGCGCGATCTGTCGTGGCGTGACGTGATCCTGATCGCGGGTGGCCTGTTCCTGCTCTGGAAGGCCACCTCGGAGATCCACGAATCGCTCGAGGGCACGGAGGCACACGAGGCACAGGCGAGCGGGACGGCGTCTTTTGGCGGCGTGCTGGCGCAGATCGTCCTGCTTGATATCGTCTTCTCGCTCGATTCCGTCCTGACGGCGGTGGGCATGGTCGACGAGGTCGTCGTGATGATCATGGCCGTGGTCATCGCCGTCGGGGTCATGCTCGTCGCCTCCGGTCCCCTTTCCCGGTTCGTCCACAAGCACCCGTCGGTCAAGATGCTGGCCCTCGCCTTCCTGTTGCTGATCGGCGTGACCCTGATCGCGGACGGCTTCGGGCTCCACGTGGACAAGGCGTATATCTACGCAGCCATGGGCTTCAGCGTCTTCGTCGAGGCGCTCAACCTGCGCCGCACGCGGAAGAAGGGCGGACCGGTCGAACTCCGTCCGACCTATGTCAAGGACGAGGCGCCGACCGGTTCGTGAGCTGCACGCCGACCTCGGGCGGCACCCAGCACAGGGCGTGCGTCTCCGCATAGGTACCCAGGTCGCCGTGGTAGTCAGTGCCGCCCGTGGCGAGGAGGCGCAGCTCCCGCGCCACATCGGCGACGGCCGCCACGGTCGGCGTGTCGAACGAGCGATAGTAGACCTCCAGGCCGGCCAGCCCGGCTTCCCTGAGCTCGCGCAGCAGTGGCACCCTCGAGGGAGCCTCGCCGAAATGGGCCAGCACCGGGATGCCTCCGGCCGCCGCGATCACCTTGATCGCCTCGGTCGGCTGGAGACCCTCACGCGGGATATAGGCGGGACCGCCGTGGCCGATCAGGCGCTGGAAGGCATCCTCGACGCTCGAGGCGAAGCCGGCCTCGATGAGTGCCCGAGCGATCGTCGGTCGGCCGAGGGCGTCGTCGTCCTCGGTCGTCATGGCCTCGACCTGGGAGTCGATCGCGAGTTCGAGCTCGCGCAGTCGCTCGACCGTGCGCTCGAAGCGCGTCCGGCGGCGCGCCCGCTGCGTGCGCATCGTCGCCTCGAATTCGTCGTCGTCCGGGTCCATGCCGAAGCCCAGGATGTGCAGCTCGCCCTCCCACAGGCCGAGGTCGCGGGTGACGAGCGCGTTGATCTCCACTCCGGGCAGCAGCGTCATGCCGGGTGGGATGGCGTCCGACGCCACGACGTCCCGGTAGCCGGCCAGCGTGTCGTGGTCCGTCAGCGCGAAGGTCCGCACGCCTGCCGCAAAGGCCTGGGCGACGAGGTCGCCCGGCGCGAGGATCCCATCCGAACGGGTCGTGTGGGCGTGCAGGTCCACCGTGGACGGTCCCGGCGGGACGATCGGCTCGGCGCTTGACACCGGATCGTGACGCTTTCGGCGGGGTGGGCGCCTCGGGCCAGGTTCCATGGAGCCGAGCCTAGCAGGCACCCGTCGGCGCTACACCTCGACGAGGCGCTGGATGCGCTCCATCGCGAGGGCGCGGCCGGTCGCCGGGTCGATGTCGACTTGCAGCGCATTGAACACGACCGGCCCCTCCCCCACCTCGAAGCGGGTCGGCAGCGCGTTGATGAACCGTGGCAGGACCGTGCGCGGCGCAAAGCCGATGACGCTCCAGACCGGGCCGGTCATGCCGAGGTCGGTCTGGTATGCCGTGCCGCCGGGCAGGATCCGCTCGTCGCCCGTGACGACGTGGGTATGCGTGCCCACGACGACGCTGACCCGGCCGTCGAGGTGGAGCCCGAGGGCATTCTTCTCCGACGTAAGCTCGCAGTGGAAGTCGACCAGGCGGATCGGTGGCAGGGGCTCGGGCGACGACGATTCGTCGAGCAACGCGTCGGCATCGGTGAAGGGGTTCTCGATCGGCTGCATGAAGGTCCGGCCCTGGAGGTTGATGACGGCCAGCTGGCTGCCATCGAGCGCCTCGTAGACGCCGAACCCGCGCCCGGGCACCTCGTGCGTGCCGTAGTTATGCGGCCGAAGGACGCGGTCGTTCGCGTCGAGATACGGATAGATCTCGCGCTTGTCCCAGATGTGGTTGCCGCTCGTGATGACGTCCACGCCCGAGGCGAGGATCGCATCGGCAGTGGAGGGCGTGAGGCCCATCCCGCCGGCGACGTTCTCGCCATTCGCCGTGACGAAGTCGATGCCCCGGTCATGGCGCAGCTCTTGAAGGATCTGTTCGACGGCCAGTCTGCCCGGCTTGCCGATCAGGTCGCCGATCATCAGGATCCGGCAGGCTCCCCGCGGGCGCGGTGCATCGCCGTTGGCCGGGTTGCCCAGACGGGTCAGCCCGATCGGCCCGCCACCATTCCCCGTCGCGGACGAGCTTATTTCGCGTACTCCACCGCGCGCGTCTCGCGGATGACGGTCACCTTGATCTGACCCGGGTAGGTCAGCTGCTCCTCGATCTTCTTGACGATATCGCGGGCCAGCCGCGTCGCGGTCAGATCGTCGATCTCCTCGGGCCGGACGAGGATGCGGACTTCACGCCCGGCCTGGACCGCGAAGGAGCGCTCCACCCCACCGAAGCTCTCGGCGATCGCCTGGAGATCCTCGAGGCGCTTGACGTAGGTGTCCATCCCTTCGCCGCGGGCGCCCGGCCGGGAGGCGCTGATGGCGTCGGCGACCTGGACGATCGGCGCCTCCTGGCAGGCGTACTCGACCTCCTGATGATGGGCGGCGATCGCATTGATGACCTTGAATGGCAGGTTGTGGCGCTGAGCGATCTGCGCCCCGATGGCAGCGTGCGGGCCCTCCACTTCGTGGTCCACCGCCTTGCCGATGTCATGGAGCAGGCCGCCCATCTTGGCGATCTGCACGTCGGCGCCGATCTCGGCCGCGATCACCGCTGCCAGGTGACTCGTCTCGACCACGTGGTTGAGCACGTTCTGCCCGTAGCTCGTGCGGTACTTGAGGCGACCGAGGAGCTGGATGATCTCGGCCGGCAGACCTGGCACGCCCGCTTCGTAGGCGGCGGTCTCGCCGGCCTGGCGCATGACCAGTTCGACCTCGGCTCGCGCCTTGGCGACGACCTCCTCGATCCGACCGGGGTGGATCCGGCCGTCGGCCAGCAGCTTGGTCAGGGCGATCCGGGCGACTTCGCGGCGGACCGGGTCGAACCCGCTCAGGATGACCGTCTCGGGCGTGTCGTCGATGATCAGGTCGATTCCAGTGGCCTGCTCCAGCGCACGGATGTTGCGGCCCTCGCGGCCGATGATCCGACCCTTCATCTCGTCCGACGGGAGATGGACGACGCTGACCGTGTGTTCGGCGGTGTGATCCGCGGCCACGCGCTGCATCGCGGTCAGGACGATATCGCGTGCCTTGTCCTGGGCCTCTTCGCGCGCCGAGCGCTCGATCGCGCGGGCGATCTTGACTGCGTCGTGCTCCGCCTCGGCGCGGACGGCTTCCATGAGCATCGACTTGGCGTCGTCGGCAGACAGGCCCGCGACCCGCTCGAGAGCCGCGACCTGGTCCTGCGTGGCGCGGGCGAGGTCCTCCTTCGACTTGTCGAGGTCGCGCTCGCGTTCGAGGAGCTTGCGGTCGCGCTGCTCGAGCATCTCCGAGCGCTGATCGAGCTGCTCATCCCGCTGGACGAGACGACGCTCCTGGCCGGCAAGTTCAGTACGCCGTGCGCGAGCCTCTTCCTCAGCCTCGCGTCCGAGTCGAAGCTTCTCGTCCTTCGCTTCGAGGATGAGTTCCTTCTGACGGGCGCGAGCCTCCGCTTCGATGCGCCTCGCTTCCGCCCGAGCCGCCTTCATCCCCTGCGACGCCCACATGCTGCGAGCGAGCGCGCCGAGTACGGCTCCGCCGACGATGGCCACGAGGGCCACCGCCACCACGACCGGTGTGTCCATGTTGTCCTCCCATCCGGACCGGATCAGGCGGCCGGACGCGTCACGTGTGCGAGGAGCGACCGCGTCGTGAGGAGGACTCCACTCCGCGATCTCGGGGTGGTGCCGGTCCGTCGCCATCACGGATGGCTGGACTCCCTCGGTGGGCCGCGATCGGCCGGGTTCGTCGCGCAGGACACCGATAGTGCGGAGCCCCGAACTTGTCCACATAGCCTACGGCCGCCCCGCCGGGCGCGCAACCTCGGACTCCGGGAATCGAGAAGCGGCGACCCTTGCGGGCCGCCGCTCCGGCGTCCTGGGTGACCGCTCAGGTCAATGCCCGCGCGACTTGCCCTTGGTCTTTGCGGCATCAGAAGCGCTGTGCTTTGACTGGCGGTCGGCCCTGGCGGCCTCGTGTACAGCCTTGCGCTCCGCCTTCGCGGCTTCGTGCGCGGTCTTGCGAGCGACCTTGGCCGTCTCATGTGCGGCCTTGCGCTCGGCCTTGGCGACGTCGTGCGCGGCCTTGTCGGCACAATCCTCCGAGCCCTGCTCGTCGTCGCCCTGGTCGTTGGCGTCGCCCTGTTCGTCGTCGCCCTGGTCGTTGGCGTCACCCTGTTCGTCGTCGCCCTGGTCGTTGGCGTCACCCTGTTCGGGCTCGGTCGCGTCCGTCTCGGCCTCGTCGGGGACCGTGGCGTCGGGCGCGGTCGCGTCGCAGGTCTGACCCGACTTGGCCAGCTGGCTGACGTAGCCACCGTGATTGCAGTTCTTGCCACCAGTGATCGCGCTCTGTGCGCCCTCGGACTGAGCCACCACGCCATCGCCATTCGCGTCGAGCGCGGTGGCGGCCGCAGCGGCAGCTGCCTCATCTGTCGTGGCAGGGACCGCCTGGCAGTCGTCGTCGATCCCGTTGCCGTCGACGTCCTCGTAGGTCAGCGACGTGTCGACGATCGGGTCGAGGGTCGGGTCAACCGTCGGGTCAGCGACCGTGATCACCGTGGTCCCGACCAGGACGTTGGCCGCGGCGACCACGCCGCTCAGTGACAGCACCAGGAGCATCGCCCCGGTACCGGCCAGTCCGGTCATCCGCTTTCGCCTGTTCATCGATGTGCTCTCCTGCCCCGGATGAAGGAAGTCGCCGGCGAGCTGCCGGGATCGATACCTGACCCGGAGTGTCCCCTCGGCTGGCCCCGTTCCGGAACCCTGACCTTGGTCCCTGCCGCGTGCCGTCCGCGGCACCATGGCTGGACGGGTCCCGTGTGTGACGGTTCAGTCCGGTGCGGTGTCGGAAGGCAACGACTCATCCGCGAGGCGCGCAGCGGACTCGCGGCAGACCTCTGGATCGAACCCGTTCCGGGCCAGCAGGGCATAGGTCCGTTGCCGACGCTGGCGAGGGTCGGCGATGCGCCCAAGGGCCCGGGCGTGCTTCGCCACCAGCCGGTCGGCCGCGATCCGGTCGGCACTTTGCCGCGGTGCGTTCGCCATCTCCGCGTCCGTGGTCGCCGCCGACCCCGCTTCGCGACGCTCCCTGAGCACGAGGTCGGCCGTCGAACGATCGATCCCCTTCAGGCGCAGTTCCTCGCGGATCGCCCGCTCGCCGCGCGGTCTCGCCCGGTCGCGCGACTCGACCCAGGCCCGCGCAAAGGTCTCGTCGTCCAACATGCCGAGCTCGGTCAGGCGCTCGATCGCGCCGTCGATGAGGTCCGACCGGTAGCCGGCGCCACCCAGTCGGCGGCGGACCTCGGTCACGGACCGGGATCGCGCCTCGAGGAACCGGGCCGCCGCCTCGAGGACGACGGCCGGATCATCTACCGCTGCGCGTCGCTCCCGACGCTCCGCGAACGACTCCCGCGGTCGGGTAGGCCGTCCCGCCACGGGCATTACTCGGCTTCCTGGATGCCCTCGACCGGGATGACCACCTCATTGATCTTGCCGCGGATGCGTCGGTCGATGTCGGCCGCGATCTCCGGGCTGATCTTGAGGAAGTCCTTGGAGGCCTCACGACCC
>JACCVB010000196.1 GCA_013698385.1 Chloroflexota bacterium | reverse complement strand
CCCGTATAGGCGTAAGCACGGACGAGATCTCGTCCGGCCGAGGCCGACTTGAGGAGCGTGACGTAATCGATGTCCACGCCTGCGGCCTTGGCCGCATAAAAGATGTTCGCCACGTCTACGAAGACGGCGACGTTCTTGCCCACTGTGACTCCTTGGGGTTCTGGTGAGGGCGCTCTGGCCGGCGCGTCTGCGCTGCTCGGCGGAGCGGTGATTCAGTTGCGGCGCGCGACACTCCCGGCCGCGGCCACGGTTCGTTGGATCCTGGGGCCTGCCGGCACGAATCCCTGGTCCGCCCAGCGGCCCATGGCACCCGACTGGTCCGGCCGAACCGCCTCGACGACGGTGCAGCCCTTGTTGCTGGCCGAACGGATGAGCTCCTCCAGCAGGGCGCCGGTGACCCGATCCGCGTCATGGTCGGGATCGACGACCAGGAGATCGATGGTACCGACGAAGCCGCCCGCCTGGACCGATGGGCGAAGAGCCAGAACGGCTCCACCCACGACCTGGCGCTGCGTCTCCGCCACGAAGACACTGGCCTGCGGCAGGTAGACGAGCTGACGGAGCAGATCCGCCGCCCCGAGCGGACTCGCGCCACGGTCTCCATCGATCGACTTCTCGCTCAGGGCGACGAGTCGATCGATGTCCGTCACGCGGGCGGCTCGGATCAGGTATTCCACGCCGAAGGTTCGTTCCTCGCAGGAGGCGACCGTCTCCCCTCGACCGGGGTTGCCGACACGTGGTCGGACCGGGGGCGCAACCCGTCTTTCTCGGCCAACGGCAAGCGTTCGGGGACAAGCTCCGGGTGCGGCCGACCGGTATTGCATTCAGGTCGCCGGTGCGTATGATACGGCATCGCTTCGGCGGTCACCTGCGCACCGCCCGAGCCCGAACTCGTGTCGACGTCCGCCACGCACCGCCGCTCGCCCCCGCCGACGCCCCTGGGAGGGTCCGCCGGATCTGGCGCGAGCACGAGGGCACCGGGCACCAGACACTCGTTCGTGGTCGGGAAGGCGTTCGGGCGACTCCGACCGAAGATCGCTCCGGGACCGCCGGACGATCCGATATCCAGGAGGAGAGAGCGCATGAGATTCACCAAGGTTGGGGCACTTGCCACAGCCGCCCTGTTCGTGTTCACGGCGTGCTCCGGCACACCGGGCGCCAGCGGAGGCGGGGCCGACAAGGGGTCCATCGAGGTCTGGTCGTCGTTGCCTCGGCAGGGTTCGAGCAAGGCCCAGACGGACACGATCGTCAACGCCATCAACATGGCCCTCGAGGAACACGGGAACAAGGCCGGTGGCTACACGATCGTCTACAAGGACGTCGACGACTCGACCGCTGCCGCCGGCAAGTGGGACGAGGCGACCGAGATCAAGAACGCCAACGACGCCGTGGCCAACGACAAGCTCGTGGCCTACATCGGCACGTTCAACTCGGGTGCAGCCAAGCTGTCCATCCCGATCCTGTGTGCCAAGGGCATCGTCATGGTCAGCCCGGCCAACACGAACGTCGGCCTGACCAAGACGTTCAACGCCGGCGAGCCGGACGTCTACTACCCCGGCGGCTGCAAGAAGAACTACACCCGAGTCGTCCCTGCTGACGACCTCCAGGGTGGTGCCGGGGCCCTGTGGTCCTCGCAGCTCGGGGCGAAGAACGTCTACGTCCTCGACGACACCGAGGTCTACGGGAAGGGCATCGCCGACGTCTACGCCAAGAAGGCGCCGGACAACGGCCTGAAGGTCCTCGGCCGCGACGGCATCGACGGCAAGGCCTCGGACTACAAGGCCCTGGCCGAGAAGATCAAGGCCACCAATCCGGACCTCGTCTACTACGGTGGGATCACCCAGAACAACGCCGGACAGCTGTGGCGCGACCTGCGCGACGCGATGCCGGACGTCAAGCTGATGGGCCCGGACGGCATCGCCGAGTCCGAGTTCATCCAGGCCGCCGGTGCGGCTGCCGAAGGCAGCTACGTCACATCCGGTGCCATCTCGCCGGACCAGCTGACCGGCAAGGGTGCCGAGTTCATCAAGAAGTACAACACGAAGTTCCCGGCTGCCGCGCCTGAGGTCTACACCGCGTATGGCTACGAGGCCGCCCAGGTCGTCCTCGCGGCGATCGAGCGGGCCTCCGCCAAGAACCCCAAGGACACCCTGGCGCTCCGGGCGCTCCTCCTCGACGAGGTCAAGGGCACCAAGGACTTCGACGGCGTGCTCGGCAAGTGGTCCTTCGATGCCGCTGGAGACACCAGCCTGACCGAAATGACGGGCCTCATCGTCACCAGTGGCGAGTTCAAGTTCGACAAGATCATCAAGTAGTCGCTGTCACCAACAGCGAGACACGCGATCGGTCGCTCGGCATCGCCGGGCGGCCGATCATTTCGATAGACCGGCGATGCGCCGAGATGCTTTGACCCCACTGAGGAGCGGCCGATGGAGGAACTCGTCAAGGCGCTCACGATCGGCCTCGCCAACGGACTGATCATCGCGCTGATCGCGATCGGCTACACCCTGGTCTACGGGATCCTCGAACTCATCAACTTCGCCCATGCCGACGTATTCATGCTGGGCACCGCGTTCACCTATTTCTTCCTCGAGGCGATCGTCGTCGGACTCGGCGTTCCGGCGAGTTCCCTGACGGCCCTGCTGCTGATCTTCGCCGCGCTCCCG
>JACCVB010000172.1 GCA_013698385.1 Chloroflexota bacterium | reverse complement strand
ACGTCCAGGAACCAGTTGATCAGGCCGCGCTGGAGCGCCGACCCCATGCCCTTGTAGACCGGGAACCCGGATCCGGCGATCTTGGCGCCGCGCGCGTTGTCCAGGATGTCCAGCGCCTCGCCAAGCTCCCAGTGGGGCCTGCGAGTCCAACCGGTTCCGCCAGCCGCGGCGTCGGCGCCGACCTCGCCTTCGGCGGGCACGTCGCGGGCGAGTATCTCCCCCCACGTGCGGACCGTGACGTTGGCCTCCTCGCCACCGACCGGCACATCCGGAGCGGCGGGGTTGGGGATGCGCAGGAGTTGGTCTTCCAGCTGGACGCCGATCTCGGCCAGGCGTGCATCCAGGATCGCGATCCGTTCCCCGGCCATCGTCGACGCGGCTCTGAGCGCGGCAACCTCCGGGGCGTCCGGGCTCGCGCCACCCTTGATCGACTCGCCGACCCGTCTTGAGGCGGTGTTGCGTTCCGCCTTCAGGCCTTCGCTCTCGGCGAGCAATCGCCGCCGCTCGCCGTCCAGTTCCAGCGCCCGATCGATGAGCGCCGGGTCCTCGCCCTTGTCCAGGGCGCCCTGCCGGATCCGATCCGGGTCGTCGCGCAGGCGCTGGAGTCCGACGCTCACGGTCAGCCTCCGACCGGGATCGGTCCGGGCGATCCGGCGGTGGTCCAGCCCGATGCCTCCCAGGATCGGCGAACGGCGAACGCCGGTTCCAGGCTGGCCAGGAGCCAACCGGCGCGGGGCCCGTTCGCTCGTCCGAGGAAGGCACGATAGATCGCCTCGAAGGCGCGCCGGGGCGGCAGATCGACTCCGCGGGCGACCTCGAAGATGAGCGTCTGCCAGTCGTCGCCGCTGGCCGGCGCGTCGGCCCCGGCTCGTACGGAGAGTTCGGCGAGGAACCGTCGTTGCGCGACGTCCAGGTCCGCCGCCTCGGGTGGCACGGCCTCCTCGTGCACGGCGACGCGGGCACGTTCCGGGGCGTAGGCATCCAGCCAGCCTCGGGCGGCTGCCGTGCGCTCCTCGAGCAGGGCCTGCTCGCGAGACGTGAGCGGCTCCCCCTTCTCGGCCTCGGCCCGCTGGCCGATGTCCACGCCGGGCACCTGGGCGAGCAGGGCGAGGTGGCTGAACGCGGGCCGGAAGGCGCCCGCCTCGCTCGCCACGTCCGCGGCTGGATCGAGGAGGGAGTACCGGAAGGTCGCCTCGTGACCCGGCGGCAGGTCGCCCTTGACCTCGCGACCGGCCGTCGCCGCTGCGAACTTGTCGAACTCGTCGAACAGGCGCGGGATCTGGTCGGTCCCGTCGGGGTCGAAGTCGATCGCATGGTTGGGCTTCGGTCGAAGGAAAAGGAAGCGAAGCTGCTCGGGCGGGATGACCTCGGCCATCGTGTGGGCGGCCGCGCCACGACCGTTGGAGGTGGACATCTTCCTGCCGCCGATGTTCAGGAACTCGTAGGGCACGTTGAGCGGCGGCTCGCGTTCGAACACCTCGCGCGCGATCGCGTCGCTCCGGTCGCGCGAGCCGCCGGCCGTCGAGAGGTCCTTGCCGCCCGGTTCGATCGTCACGCCGAAGAGCGACCACTGGGCCGCCCACTCGAGGTTCCAGGGCAGCTTGGCGGCCCCGCCGAACGGGGTGATCCAGCCGTCGAAGCCGCAGCCACGGGCCCACTCCACGAGGCGCTCGCGGCATTCGACGTGGACCTGGTGGCCGTTCCATTCGGTCACGATCGTCGTGCCGACCTTGCCGCAGTTCGGGCAGATCGCGCCCAGGGGATGCCACGTGTCGGGATGCTGCACGTTGGCGACGCGCCGGTAGATGTCGCGCACGACCGCGGCGCGGTCCAGGGCGAGGCGGATGTACGGATCCATCGCCCCGGTCGGATAGATCTCGCTCATCCAGTAGTAGCGATCCGGGTGGATCCCGAGGCCCGCGAAGATGTCGATGAAGCGCTGGGCGTGGTGCCGGGCATACGACGCGTGGCAGTCGCCGGCCTGGTCCGGGACGTGGGCGAGCGGGCGGCCCATCTCGTGTCCCACCGCGTCGGGCGTCAGGAGCGCCTGGGCATCCATCGGGTCCAGGTCGTCCACACCGTAGAGCAGCGTCGTCTGGACGCCGTTCGCTCGTAGAGCGCGGGCGATCGCGTCCAGGATGACCGGCCCCCGGAGGCTCCCGACGTGAACCGTGCCCGATGGCGTCTTCGAGTCGTTGACGACCTGGGGACCGCTGTCGCGGACCCGGGTCGCAAGCTCATCCGCCCAGTCCACCGAAGTCTCCCGCGCGACTCAGGTGATGCCGACGATCTTGTAGGTGAAGTCCCCCGCCGGCACCCGGACGAGGACCTTCTCGCCCTTCTTCTTGCCGAGCAGCGCTCGCCCCACGGGGCTCTCATTCGAGATCCGGCCCTCTGCCGGGCGCGCCTCAGCCGACCCGACGATCGTGAACGACTCGGCGCCGTCCCCGCTCTCCACGCTGACCGTGGAACCGATCTGGACATGGTCCGTCGAATGGTGCTCGTCGATGATCGTCGCATTCTTGATGAGCGCTTCCAGGGTCTGGATCCGGCCCTCGACGAACGCCTGCTCGTTCTTGGCGTCCTCGTACTCGGCATTCTCCGAGAGGTCGCCGTGTTCCTTCGCGTCGTGGATCCGGTTGGCGACCTCTGGTCGCTTGACGGACGTCATCTCGTCCAGCTCCGCGCGGAGCTTCTCGAATCCGTCCTTGGAGAGGTAGGTGGGCTTGTTGTTCATGACAGTCCCCGCGGCGTTGGGATCGTGGCCGGGCACACGACCGGACCGAGCGGTCCGCTGATAAAGAAAAGGACTCCAGACGAACCGCGGGTCCCCGCGCGCCTGAAGTGCCTGACCGGACGCGAATGGTAGTCGTGCGAGGGGAACGGTGTCAAAGGCGCGGACGGCGCGTCACGAACCTTCTCCAAGACGGAGCAAGCGTCGCTTCACGCGCTGGAGCGAGCCTCGATCCGGGCAGGCCACGAACAGCGTGTCATCACCCGCGATGGACCCGGCAACCTCCGGCCAACGGGCACGGTCCAGTGCGGCCGCGATGGCATGCGCGGAGCCCGGCAGCGTGCGCAGGACGAGGAGCAGGCCGGCCTCGTGGAGTTCGAACGGCAGGTCCGGCAGCAGCTTGCGCAGGCGCTCCTCGCCGGTCGTTTCCGCCTCGACCAGGCGCGGCGGGATGGCATACGCGACCACGCCGTCGTGGGCGACCTTGATCAGGCCGAGATCGGCGACGTCACGCGAGATCGTGGCCTGCGTCGTCCGGAAGCCGCGCTCACGCAGGGCGGCGGCCAACTCCTGCTGGGTCCGGATGGGCCGCTGGCCCAGCAGGTCTCGGATCGCTCGTTGACGGAGCTGCTTCATCGCTTCCATCAGGTGCTCCCGGGGTCGGGCGGTGACGGCGGACCGTCAGCGCAGGCCCAGCCAGGCGACCAGAACGACAGCCGCGAGGACGAACCGGTAGGCCACGAAGACACTCAGTGAGCGCGTGCGCAGGTAGCGCAGCATGAAGTGGATCGCCACCAGACCGGATCCAAGCGCCGCGATCATGCCCACCAGTAGCGGGGCGACGGCGATGTTCACGCCAGCTTCGCCCGTGAGCAGCTTGCGAGCCTCGAAGACGCCGGCCCCGGCGGTGACCGGGGTGGCCATCAGGAAACTGAATCGTGCCGCGGCTTCCCGGTCCAGACCCGCCAGCCGGGCCGCGGAGATGGAGATGCCGGACCGGCTGATGCCGGGAACGAGGGCGAGCGCCTGGGCCGCGCCGATGCCCAGCGCCACGGGGAACGTGACGTCGCCGATCCCGCGGTCGCGGCGTCCCCAGCGATCGGCCAGCCACAGGATGACGCCACCGACGACGAGCATCAGTGCGACCAGACCGACCTGTCGGAAGCGCTGTTCGATCAGGTCATTGAGCAGGAAACCGGCGAGAGCCGCCGGGATCGTCGCCGCGATGACCAGCCAGGCCAGACGCCGATCCGGATCGTCGCGCAGGGAGCGGTCGCGAACGGCGGCAAGACCCGCCGGCACGAGGCGCAGCCAGTCCTCCCGAAAGTAGACCAGCAGGGCCACGAGGGTGCCCATGTGGAGCATCACGCTGAAGGCGAGGGACGTGACGAAGGCGTCGTCCCACCCGAGGAGGTATGGAACGATGATGAGATGGCCGGATGAGGAGACCGGCAGGAACTCGGTCAGTCCCTGCACGATCCCCATGACCAGCGCCTGCAGGACGATGTCCATCGCTTCACGCGCTCCAGGTTCCGGCCTCCGAGCCGGTGACTAGCGGATGAACAGTGGGGCGAGAACGAGCGTGATCGTCGCCAGCAGCTTCACGAGCACGTGGAGCGACGGGCCGGCGGTGTCCTTGAACGGGTCGCCGACGGTGTCACCGACGACGGCCGCGGCATGGGCGTCAGATCCCTTGCCGAGCACGTTGCCGTGCTCGTCCTTGAGGTGTCCGGATTCGATGTACTTCTTGGCGTTGTCCCACGCGCCGCCGCCATTGTTGAGGACCGTGGCGAGCATCACGCCCGAGATCGTCCCGACCAACAGCATGCCGGCCACGGCCTCGGCGCCGAGCAGCAGCCCAACGATGATCGGCGTGGCTACGGCGACGACACCCGGAGCGATCATCTCGCGCAGAGCCGCCTTGGTCGTGATGTCGACGACGCGCGCGTAGTCCGGGCGCTGGGTGTAGTCCATGATCCCGGGCATCTCGCGGAACTGGCGCCGGACCTCGACGATGATCGACTGGGCTGTCGTCCCGACCGCGCGAATCGCGAGCGAGCTGAAGAAGTAGACGAGCATCGCGCCGATCAGGGCGGCGATGAAGACCTCGACCTTGGCGAGGTCGACCGAGGCGAGCAGCTCGCCACCGCGGTTCGTCTGGATCAGGTTGACCTTGTCGATGTATGCGGAGAAGAGCAGGAACGCGGCCAGGGATGCCGACGCGATCGCGTAGCCCTTGGTCAGCGCCTTGGTCGTGTTCCCGACGGCGTCGAGCCGGTCGGTGATCTCGCGGGCGCCGGCCTCGGCACGGCTGAACTCGGCGATCCCACCGGCGTTGTCGGTGATGGGACCGAACGTATCCATGGCGAGGATGTAGGCGGTCGTCATGAGCATGGCCATCGTGGCCACGGCGGTCCCGAAGATCCCGCCGACGTCGCGGCCGGCTTCGTTCACGATCCCGGCCTGCGAACCGAGCCAGTGGCTCGAGAAGAGCGCGATGCCGATCGTGATGGCGGTGACGAACGTCGTCTCGTAGCCGACGGCCGTGCCGCTGATGATGTTGGTCGCCGGGCCGGTCTTGGACGCCTCGGCGATCTCGCGGACCGGGCGGAACGAGCCCGCCGTGTAGAACTGCGTGATGTACACGAAGGCGACGCTGGTGGCGAGACCGACCACACCGGCGCCGAAGAAGTACAACCAGACGGGCAGGCCCGACGGGGCAGCGCCGTTCGTCTGGAGCATGACGTTCGTGCACAGCAGCAGGGCGACGACCGACAGGATCGTCGTGACCCAGTAGCCACGGTTGAGGATATTCATCGGGTTCTCGTCTTCCCGACCGCGGACGAAGAAGATCGCCACGATCGTCGAGAGAAGCCCGAACGCCCGGATGACGAGCGGAAAGAAGATCCAGGCCTGGGGGTTCGGCCAGCCGGCCGCCTGGGCGATCGTGAAGACACCCACGCCGAGGATCATCGCGCCGATGTTCTCGGCGGCAGTCGATTCGAACAGGTCCGCGCCACGACCGGCGCAGTCGCCGACGTTGTCACCGACGAGGTCGGCCACGACGCCTGCGTTCCGGGGATCGTCCTCGGGGATGCCCTTCTCGACCTTTCCGACGAGGTCCGAGCCGACGTCGGCGGCCTTCGTGTAGATGCCACCGCCCAGCTGGGCGAACAGAGCGACAAAGGAAGCACCGAAGCCGAAGCCGACGATGAGGAACGGCGCGTCCTTCGTGGCCTGGCCACCCTCGAGCCCGCCGAAGAGGCTGAAGATGCCGTACACGCCCAGCAGCGATAGGGCAACCACGAGGAAGCCGGAGACCGCCCCGCCGCGCATCGCGACCTGCACGGCCTCGACGAGGCTGCGTCGCGCCGCAGCCGCGGTCCGGACATTGGCCTTCACGCTGATGTACATACCGATGATGCCCGAGGCCATCGAACAGGCGGCGCCGACCAGGAAGGCCACGCCGGTCCGCCAGCCGAGGGCGAGACCGAAGATCTTCGTGTCGGCGACGTCCTCGCCCTCGAAGAGCGTGATCACTGTCGCGATCACGAACGCACCGACGATCGCGAGGATGCCGATCGTCGTGTACTGGCGACGGATGAAGGCGACCGCGCCCTCGAAGATGGTGCCAGCGACCGCCTGCATCTCCGGCGTCCCGGTATCGCGGGCCAGGACGTCTCGAGCGAGGTAGATGGCGAACAGCACGGCGATGATGCCCGCCGGCAGGATGATCAGCTGGAGCGCACTGGCATCCATCAGGTCTTCAGGTCCCTCCTGTGTCGTGGTTGGCCGGCGTCCGATTCCCATGGCGCGTACAGGCGACGGCGCGGGACGGGTTTCCGGGGAGTGCTGCGAAGGTCCCTTGCCATCCACCCGGGGGCTGAGACCTTGCAATCCGGCGGCGAGTGTAACAAGGCGGTCTCGGGCGGGTCAAACTCGGCGTGGACTGCCGGATATGCAGCCTTGACGAGCAGCGTCGGCGGGGCCGGACACGGGCCCCTATACTGCCGGACCTGTGACCAGACGACCTGCTTTCGGGTGTCTCTTCGAGATCGTCGAGACGCTCGTCCTGACCCTCATCATCTTCCTCGTCATCCAGAACTTCGTCGCGCAGCCGTACAAGGTGCAGCAACAGTCGATGGAGCACACCCTGGAACCTGAGCAGTACGTCCTCGTGGACAAGCTGACACCACGCTGGGATCCGTACAAGCGCGGCGATATCGTGGTCTTCACGCCGCCGGCCGGTGGCGGGGATGAAAAGACGCCCTTCATCAAGCGCGTCATCGGCCAAAGCGGGGACACCGTCGAGGTCAGGGATGACGGGATCGTCTATATCAATGGCCGGCCGCTGGACGAGACCGCCTATCTCTTCCGCGAGACGCCCGACGATCCGACCCAATCGACCACCGCGCCGCTCGACCAGTCGACCTGGACGATCCCCCCGGGCGAGCTGTTCCTGATGGGCGATCACCGCGCCAACTCGGCCGACTCGCGATCGTTTGGTCCGGTTCCCGTCGCCCAGGTCATCGGCCGGGCGTGGCTTCGGTACTGGCCCATCGACACCTTCAGGGTCCTGCCCACCCCGACCTACCCAAGCACGACGTCGACCGCTCCGTGAGCTGACGATGGATCCGGTCCTGGCGGGGGTTGCCTTGCTGGTCGTCGCCGGATCCGTCGGCGTCGTGTCCCTGCGCGACGCTCGGGCGGCGCTCCTGGCTCTCGCCGTTGTCCTGGTCGGGTCTCCCCTGCTCGCGGATCCGCCGGTTGCGCCCCTGGGTCTGGCCGCGCGGTCGATCGGGGCCGTGCTGGCGGTCTACCTGCTGTGGATCGCGACGCGAGGTCGCAAGGATCCTGACGGGGATCCGGTCCCGACCGAGGGATCGCGGATCGGCTGGCCCGCGGATGTGCTGCTGGCTGCCGCGGCCGGCGTGGCCGGCGCGACGGTCCTTGGCCCCTCGGTACCGGGTGCCGGGGCGGGTTGGCCTGGCGCGGCCGGCCTGGCCGGGGCCGCGGGGTTTGCCCTCGGGGTCCTGTCCATCGCGCCGATCCTGACCGGGCGCGATGTCCTGCGGATCGGGCTTGGGTTGATCGTGCTGGTCGATGCCGGATCGCTCATCCGGACCGCCCTTGGTGGCTCGCCGACCTCGTTCGAACACCTCCTCAGCGCCGGCCTGCTGGTCACGGTGGCCGGTGTCCTCACTGCCCTGGTCATGGCAGCGCGCGTCCAGGGGACCGCTGGCCTGGCGCTCGTCGCGGACAGCCGTCCAGCTGGCAGGCGCTCATCGGACGTGCGCCCGGTCGGGCCCGGCTGACACCGGCCCGGCACCGGCTCCCAGTCTGTTGACCACCCACCGCCAGCCCGGATGAGCCTGCTCCCGTTCCTGGTCATCACCGCCGGCGGGGCGGTCGCGTCACTGCTGCTTCGGCACCGCGCGGCTCTGCGGGGTCCCGTCGACGCGCTGGGCCTGACCGCGGGCACGCTCGCCGCAGTCGCGATCGTCCCTGGACAGACGCTCGATCTCGGCGGGACGACGCTGGGCACCACCGACTACGGGCGTCTCTTCCTCGTGCTCGGGTCGCTCGTCGGCCTGGTCCTGTGGCTCGTCGGCCTGGCCGCCGGCAGCCGGCGCGACGCCGGAGCCGTGACACTGGCCATCCTCGCCACGTCCGGGCTGGCGCTCGCCCTGGATGATCCTCGACCGGCGTTCCTGGTGGCGAGCGCCGGTGGCGTCGTGGGCTCGTTGCTCACGATCACGCCGCACGGAGGTCGGGCGGTCGCGCTCGTGGGGATCCCGGTCCTGCGCGCCACGGTGGTCGCGGGCGTCGCGGCGATCGTGGCCGCGGCCTGGATCGGCTCCGCGACGGGAGGGTTTGAAGCCGGGCCTGTGTCGGCCGGGCTCGCCTACCTGGCAGTGGTGCTCGCCGTGGCCATCCGGTTCGGTGCCATCCCGTTCCACCGCTGGGCCGCGCCACTGACCGACGTCGTCCCCGAATCGACCCTTCCCCAGGTCACCGCCTGGGCGCCGGCGGCCTTCGGGATCGTGGCCCTCGCGTGGACGGAAGCGGCCGTGGCGCCGATCGCACTCGACCTCGCGGCGATCCGGGTCCTGGTGCTGGCCGTGGCCATCGGATCCATCCTGCTGGGCTCCCTGGCGGCCTGGATCCAGGACGACCTGGAGCACATGGTCGGGTACGCCATCGTGGCCGACGCGGGGGTCGTCCTGCTCGCGCTGGCGGCCATCGATGCCGAGGCCGCCGGTGCGGGCCGGGTCTGGATCCTCGCCTTCGTCGTGGCTCGCAGCGCGTTCGCTGCATGGGCTGCTGCCGCACGCACGACCTGGTTCACCGGGCGGGTGGCGGATCTCCGAGGATGGGCCGTCCGCTCGCCGATGCTGACCGTCGCGTTCATCGCCCTCGTCGTTGCCAGCGTCGGCATCCCCGGGACGGCCGCCTTCGATGCCCGGTCCGCCCTCGTTCGGCTGTCGATGGACGGCCCACTCGAAAC
>JACCVB010000169.1 GCA_013698385.1 Chloroflexota bacterium | reverse complement strand
GGTGCCGGCGGGTAGGTCGCCGCGGGTCGGTGCCGGCGGGTAGGTCGCCGCGGGTCGAACGACGGCGGCAGATCGAAGTGGCGGTCCGCCACTGTCGGTTGCGGGTGCGGTCGGTCGGTCGGTCGGCTGTGAAAGGTCGGTCCGTTGCGACGGGGACCCGGCGAGGCCCCGGAGCGCGGCCGACGGGGACCGGGCGAGGGGCGGGAGCAGGGACCACCGTGACAGGCGCCGGCCCATCATGAAAATGATGTGCACCTGAGCCACGCAATGGCCGATCGGTCGGCGGATCTGGGGCTCCTGGCTCCGTGATCGCGACGTATCGTGCGGCACGAACACGTTACGCATGATGCGTCGCCTGAATGGGCCACAAATGGCCCAAGGATCGGCCATAGCGTGGCTGGTGTGCACATCCTTCATGGTCGCGTGGTCGCGTGGTCGCGTGGTCGCGTGGTCGAGTGGCGGAGTGGCCGAGTGGTCGAGCGACCGCGAGGCCGGAGCCGGCCGGGAGTAGCCGGGACGGTGGCCGGAGCGGCCGTAGCGGCCGGGTGGGAGTTGGCAGGCGAGGCAGGCAGGTCTGCCGCTCAACGGAGGGACTTCCAGAAGTAGGTCGTGGATGTCAGGGTGCCATCCGGCATCAGGGCGAAGTCGGGGACCTCGCCGACCTCGTTCCAGCCGAGGGAGCGATAAAACCTGTCCGCGTCGGAGCCGGTGACGGTGTCCAGGATGAGCAGCCATCGACCGTCGGCCCGGGCGCGCGACTCCGCGGCCAGCATCAGTTCACGGCCGAGCCCGCGCCGCCGCGCCGACGAATGCACGAGCACCTTGCCGATCTCGCCCCGATGCGGCGAATTCGGCGTCGCCGAATAGATCAGCAGCACGGACCCGACGACCCGTCCCCCGCCCGCCTCCAGGGCCACGATCGGCACGATCATGCCGTCGGCCACCTGGTCGGCCCGGGCGAGCCACCACGAGCGGGTTTCCGCGGTCGTCACCCCGGCCATGAAGTTCACGCCCGCGCCACGCTCGACGGCGTCCACGAGCAGCGCAGCCAGCCCGTCGATCGTCGCGCGATACCGGGGCGCGTCGAGCGCCTCGACGACGACGCTCACAAGACGATCTTGCCGCTCTGGCGCTCCAGGTATTCGGGGATGCGGATCATCGGCGGGCGTTCCTGGTCGGCCAGCTCGATCACCTCCAGGGACAGACGCCCCTTGCCGGAGCGGGGCAGCTTCATGGTCGACCCGAGTTCCGCGAACAGCCGCGCCTTGCGTCGTTCCTCGAGCCGCTTCATCACGGCCTGGAGGATCACGAACGACATCCGTGACAGGCCCTCCAGCTCCTGGTTCCGGTGCACCCGCCGCTCCAGGTCGACCTGACCGAGGCCTTCCAGGCCCACGCGCTCGGCGGCGTCGATCAGGTGCCCCATCTCGACCGCGTAGCCGGTGAAGAACGGGATGGCCTCGAGAAGGGAACGGCGCCCGGCGTACTCGCCGGCGAGCGGCTGGATGAGCCCGGAAAGTTCCGGGTAGAACAGGTTGATCAGCGGTCGAGCGACGAGTTCCGTGACCCGGCCGCCGCCGCCTTCGGTCAGGACGCCGGCATGGACGATCGGCCGCTGGTAGTAGGCCTTGACGTACTGGAGCCGCGGCTCATGAAGCAGCGGCCCGAGCGTGCCGTAGACCATCCGGTGGTGCCAGTGCTTCACGTCCGTGTCCGCCCACACGATGATGTCGCCGGACGTCTCGTAGACCGACTTCCAGAGCGCCTCGCCCTTGCCGGTGAACGAGCCGTAGCGCGGCAGGATGTCGGGATGCTGGACGACGCGGGCGCCTTCGGCCTCGGCGATCTCGCGGGTGCGGTCGCTCGAGACGGAGTCGATCACGAGGATCTCGTCCAGGAGCGGCACGCGACCGACCATCTCGCGCATGGCCTTGCGCACGATCGGCCCGATCGTCTCCTCCTCGTTGAGGGTCGGCAGGACGAGCGAGACCGTGACGCCGAGCTTCTCCTTGAGCTGGACCAGGCGACGCAGGTCCCTGAACTCGGCGTGGTGGAAGTTCGATTCACCGAACCAGCGCTCGACGCGGGCCGGGATGGCTCGGGCGTCCTCCGCGGCGCGGTCGGCCGCGATGAGCGTCTCCGC
>JACCVB010000136.1 GCA_013698385.1 Chloroflexota bacterium | reverse complement strand
ACGAGAACGGCTTCGACTTCAGCTACGTGATCGCCGACCGGGATCTGTCCAGGGCGCTCGCCGCGGATTTCGGCGATACCGTGCTCAATCCGCCGTCGACCAACGTCATCATCATCGGATCGGACGGGACGGTCACCCCGACGACGGGCGGCCACACGGTGGATCAGCTCGTGGAGCTCGCCAAGCGCAACGGAGCGTAACGCGCAGGCATGGACGTTGCCGCGATCCTGTCCGGCCTCGGGCCGTTCGGCTTCGGGATGCTGAGTGCCGCGAGTCCATGCCTGCTGCCGTTGTACCCGGGCTTCATCGCGTACCTCGGGTCGAACGCGCAGGCCATCCAGGGTCGGCGCGCGACCGGTCTGCTCGGCCTGCTCGTCCTGGCGGGCGTCCTGACCACCATGACCCTGGTCGGCGTCGCGCTGTCCGTCATCGGAGTCACGACCGGTCGCCTGCTGGCCTACGCCACCCCGGTCATCGACGGGCTCATGATCGCCCTGGGCGTGCTCCTGCTCGCCGGCCGGAACCCGTTCGCGCGCATGCCCGGGATGCGCGTCCCGATCCTCGCCAACCCATTCGGTCAGGCCTACGTGTACGGCCTGATGCTCGGGCCGATCGCCCTCCCCTGCGCCGGCCCGTTCCTGGTCAGCCTGCTCGGGATCTCACTCGGCGTGTCCGATGCGCTCGGCAAGATCGGGACGTTCCTCGTGTTCGGGCTCGGGTTCGGACTGCCCCTCGTCGTGCTGTCCCTGCTCGCCGCGGCGCGCGGCCAGACGATCGTGCGCTGGATCGTGAGACGTCATCGCGCTATCGAGATCTTCGCCGGTGTGCTGCTGATCGTGGTCGCCAGCTACGACCTCATCGACAAGCTGCCGAACATCATCCGAACGCTCGGTAGCTGATCCCTCAGCCGCTGATGAGCGGCACGTCCACGACGTGTTCGGCGACGAACCAGACCTGGAGTTCGTGGCGGCGCAGGACGTCGCCCATGAGCAGGTCGTTGGAGCCCCAGTCCTCGGACTCCTCGGTCGTCTTGATCGCCGCGCGGACCTTCTCGATGACGGTTTCGTGGGCGCGAAGGGTGCGGTCGATCATGACCGAGAGCTCCTCGGCACCGTCGGGCGGCCGCGGGATCGTGGTCAACTCGGCGGCGTGGCGCGGATCGCCGACGGCGATGCCGCCGAGGCTCTGGACGCGCTCGGCCAACAGGTCGATCAACTCCAGCTGCTCGTCGGCGTGCTTGTCGAACAGGAGATGGAGCTGGTAGAAGGTCGGGCCGGCGACCAGCCAGTGATGCTTCTTGTACAGGCCGTACAGGACCATCGCATCCGCCAGGATCTCGTTCAGCACGGCGCAACTGCCGGACCTGGCCTTGTCCGGCAGGGCGATCGGCAGGTGCCGGAGGGTGCCGTAGGGCTGGATCTGCGGCGCCCGCTGGCTCAGCCTGGGCTCCGGTGAGTGCTTGCCGTTGCCGTTGCTGGATGTCGTTCGCACGCGTGCGCTGGTCTTGCTGGCCATCTGGCCTCCTCCGACAGTGACGTATCCGATCAGCATGGACGGTCCAAGGTACGCATCACGTCATCAGCGAGGGTGTGGGCTTGCGGTCCTCTTGCGGATCTGGGGCAGGCGCGACTACTGGAGCGTGGCCGACGCGTACAGTTCCAGGCGATCGAGCGCCTCCGGCAGATCCGTCCGACCGAAACCGATACGGAAGTGGTTGCCGCCGTACCCGAACTGGGAGCCTGGCAGGAGCAGGACGCCTTCCGCCTCCACCAGGCCCGCCGCCCAATCGTCGATGGACACGCCGGGCACGATCAACCGCGGAAACCCGACCGAACCGGCTCGGGGCCGGACCCAGGTGAACCGGTCAGGCCACTCGGCGAAGAAGGCGTCGAGCCGGACCAGGTTCGCGGCCACGATGCCGCGCGATCGGGCCAGGACGGTTTCGCGGGCACGCAACGCGATGAGCGCGAGGATCTCCGACGGACCGGCCGAGCAGATCGTCGTGTAGTCCTTGAACTCGGCGCACCGGGCGAGCAATTCGCGGTCGCGCGACGCGAGCCAGCCGATCCGCAGGCCCGCCATCGCGAATGACTTGGACATGACCCCGATGGACACGCCCCGGTCCGTGGTTTCCGCGGCAGCCGGCAGTCGATCGGCCGGGTCGAACTCGAGGAACCGATAGACCTCGTCGACGACCAGGTGCGCGCCCGCCTCGTCCGCGATCGCGGCGAGGCCGTCGAACGTCGCCCGGTCGGGCAGCGTCCCGGTCGGATTGTGGGGCGCGTTGACCACGATGAGCTTCGTCGCGGGCGTGACCTGCCGGCGCAGGAGGGCGAGGTCGATCGCCCAGTCGGCAGCCTCGCGGAGTTCGTGCAGGGTCACGTCCGCGCCCGTCGCGCGGGCGACCTCGTACAGGCTCTGGTAGCCGGGCCAGGTGACGATCACGTGATCGCCCGGATCGAGGGCGACGTTGGCGAGACAGAAGATCGCCTCCTCGGCCCCGGCGAAGACGAGGACGTCGTCGGCCTCCATCCCGTCGTACAGCGCGGCGATCTCGCGCCGGAGGAGCGGGTGACCGGTCGACTCCGTGTAGCCAAGGGTCAAGCCATCCCACAGCCCACGCGACTCGTCGTCGGCAAGCGCCAGCAGCTCCGCCATCCCGTAGCCCTGGACGTCGGATGCGCACAGCACGGATTCGACCGCGAACTCCCAGCGCGCGAAATACCGTTCGAGGGCGAAGTCGGCGATGCGCATGGCGGCATCATGGCGGACGGGCGAGGGTCGTCGCGCGGCCGCCGCCCTCAGCCGGAGCCGATCGGCAGCCGGACCAGGGCCGGGTCCACCCCGAACACGGACCGGATGGCCTCCCCGTCCAGGGTGGTGGCCGGTGGGCCGTCGGCCACGATCCGGCCATCGACCATGACCACGATGCGCGGGAAGAAGTGCGCCGCCAGGGCGAGATCGTGCAGGACGGCCACGATGGTCGTGCCGTCGCGCTCGTTGAGGTCGACCAGCAGCTCCATCGTCTCGACCTGGTGGCGGATGTCCAGGTGGGCGGTCGGCTCGTCGAGGATCAGGATGGGGGCCGACTGGGCCACGGCCACGGCGATGAACACGAGCTGGCGTTCGCCCATCGACAGCTCGCGCGCGTCACGGCCGCGCAGGTGTTCGACCCCCACGCGCTCGATGGCCGCATCGACGGCCAGGCGATCCGTGGCGCGCAGGCCCGTCAGCGGCGGTTCATGGGGCAATCGCCCGAGGGCCACGACCTCCTCGACCAGCATCTCGAACGGGAGCTGGGCGAGCTCCGGCACGACCGCGATCGCGCGCGCCACGGCACGCTGCCCGAGCGGGCCGATGGGCGACCCACACAGCCGGATCGTGCCGGCACGCGGGGTGAGCAGGCCGGTCAGCGCCCGTAGCAGCGTGGACTTCCCCGCCCCGTTTGGTCCGACCAGGGCGATCCGCTCGCCCGCCGCCACGGACAGGGTCGCGTCGGTGACGATGGCCCGCTCGCCGTAGCCGATGGTCACGCGATCGGCCACCAGGACCGGTTCCACGGTCACAGCTCGTACCCCGTTCGGGTCCGCCGCAGGAGGAACAGGAAGAATGGAGCGCCGAGGAGTGCCATGACGACGCCGACCGGGACGTCTCCCACGAGCCGGGCCACGATGTCCGCGGCCGCCAGGAGGGCCGCCCCGGCCAACCCGGAGAGGGGCAGGACCCGCCGTGCACCGGGACCGACCAGCAGGCGGATCACGTGCGGGACGACCAGGCCCACGAACCCGATCAGGCCGCTGATCGCGACGCCGGCGGCCGTGGCCAGCGAGGCAAGCGCCAGCAGCAGGCCGCGCTCACGCCGGAGGTCGACGCCCAGGTGGCGGGCGGCCTGGTCGCCGAGCAGCATGCCGTCGAGGCTGCGCGCCCGCCACGTCATCGCCACCGACGCACCGAGGATGAGCGGCGTCGCCACGAGCAGGCGTGGCCACGAGGCGCCCGCCAGGCCACCGAGCAGGAACGAGAAGATCTGGCGCAGGTCGGAGCCGGACACGTACATCGCCAACGTCAGGCCGGCGGCCAGGATGGACCCGACGGCATAGCCCGTCAGCAACAGGCGGGTCAGCCCCCCCGCGCCGCCCGAGCCGCCCAGCCGGAAGACCAGGTAGGCCGCCAGCAGTGCGCCGCTGAACGCGAACGCGTGGAGCAGGCCGAACGCGAGGACGGCGACCGTGACCGGCAGCAGGATCGCGATCGCCGCACCGAGCGCCGCGCCGCTGGCCGTGCCGAGTACGAACGGGTCCGCCAGCGGGTTGCGGAGCAGGCCCTGGAACGTCGCGCCGGCGACGGCCAGCCCGCAGCCGATGACCATCGAGGTCAGGACCCGAGGCAGGCGCAACTCCCAGACGATCGTGTCCGTGGCTGGCGAGACGGCCGATGCCAGGTCGACTCCGAAGAGCCGATGCCCGACGACGGCCAGCGTGTCGCCAGGGGCGATCGCCACCGAGCCGAGGGCCACGCCGGCCAGCAGCAGGGCGCCCAGGATGCAGACCGTGACGAGGGCGACGAGGCCCGGTCGGCCACGGATCCGCGATGCACGGGTCGCAGATCCAAGCGGCTTCGAAGCGAGGCCGGCCGACATCCGATCGGCCGTGGCTACGGCGCCACGGGCAGCGTGACATCGGGCCGGATCGCTGCGGCCAGGTTGCGCAGCCCGATCGGCAGGCGCGGCCCGGGACGGGTGATCTCGGTGTCCTGGACGATCCGGATGGCGTCGTTCTTGACGGCCGTCATCACCTTCCACCCGGAACGGGCCTTCACCGCCTCCGGCGTCGGGGCGTAGAACGGGTTGACCCCGAGCAGGATCAATTCCGGGTCTGCCTTAATGAGTTTCTCGAGCGGGAGCTCGTACGACACGGGATCGCCCGTCGTGATCGCGTCGCCACCGGCAGCCGTGATCATCTCGGCCAGGAACGACTGGTCGGCCGGGGCGAAGATCTGGCCGGTCGTGTCCGTGTAGCCCACCTCGTAATAGGTTCGCGGCGCCGTGCCGGAGCCAGTGACCGCCGCCTGGATCGCATCGATCTCGGCTCGCATGTCGGTCGTCAGGGTGGTCGCGGCGGCACCCTCGCCGGTGGCCTGGCCGATCAACGCGATGTCGTGATAGACGCCTTCGATCGACGGCGCATAGACGACCAGGACCGGGATGTCCAGGTCGCGCAGCTGGGCGATGGCGTCGGGCGGCGTCCCGCCATTGCCGCCGGCAACGACCAGGTCGGCATCAAGCGCGACGATCTGCTCGACGTCGATGGTGAAGCCGGCTGCCCCGAACGAGGTCACGCGCGGCAGGCTCGCGGCGTCGGCCGGGTAGTCGCTGCTCTCGTCGGTCGCGACGACGCGCCCGCCGGCGCCCAGTTCGAACAGGATCTCGGTGTTCGCCGGGGTGAGCGACACGATGTGCTGGGGCTCGGCGTCGAGGGAGAGGGCAGTGCCGTCGTCATCGGTCACGGTGACCGGGAAGGCCGCGGCCTCGCTCGGGCTCACGCTGGGGCTGGGGCTCGGGGAGACGACGGCCACGGGGCTGGCGGTCAGGGCCGGCGCGATGGATCCCGTGGCGTCGGACGGGGCCGAGACGGGGGAACCGGCTGGGGCGGCGCAGCCGGTCAGGACAAAAGCAGCGGACAGGCCAAGAGCGATCACTGCCCTTCGGCGGGAGCGGGTTGACACGGAGACCTCCGGAGTCGCGGGTAGATGGGCCGGAGGGGTCGTGCAGATGCACGAAGCCCCTCGCTTCGACATGGATCGAAGGAGGGGTCAGGTGATGGTGTGCACGGTCCTGCCACCTTTCTCTCGAAGGCTTCGCATGCACCGTGGGGTCGGCGACCGGACTTCCTCACCGCGGGTCGGGGAGGTTCACCGTAGCGGGACTGCGCCGGAATCTCACCGGCTTCGCGACCACGCGGCGTTCGACTGACGTCGGTCGGCAGCGTAGCACGGGAGAGGACGATGGGACCTCGCCGGAGATAAGTGCCAGTGAAGTCCCCCTCGATAGGATGCCCACCTCGCCTCCTCCCGCCACGACCAGACCGCCGGAGGAGTCTCGATCCATGCAGGAGACACGTTGGTTTCGTCGCGCCGGACCCGGGTTTGCGTCGCTTGGCGCCCTCGCTGCGCTCGCGTTGGTCGCAACGTCCGTGGTGGCCATGTCGACGATCGGCGCCCCGAGCCGGTCCTGGGTCCCGCCCGCTTGCGATGGTCTGCCCGGGGTGTCCGCGTCGACAGCCACCGGGACCTGGTTCCGGCTCGATCCACGGTTGGACACCGGCGGGGCACTGACCGGTCAACGCATGACGTTCGGTTCCGCGGTCGCGGCCGCGCCGCAGTCATGGGACCTCCCGCCCGAGTCGTTCGCCTCGGGGCCCATCGGCGGGACGATCCTCGTCGGGGCCGACGACGGGGCGACCTCCGATCTTCGCCTGCTGACCGCGGGCGCCGCGTGCGCCTGGGACCTGGCACAGGAAGGATCCGTGGTCCGACGGGCAACCCTGTCCCCGGAGGGGACCTCGCTGTATGAGGCCAGGGTGGACCGGCGAACGCGTGCCGACCTTGGCGTCTGGCGACGAACCTTTCAGGCCGCCGATCCCCCGATCCGGGTCATGGAGCCACTTGCAGCGGACGCCCGCTTCGGACGGACGTTCACGACGGAACTCGCGTGGAGTCCGGACGGGCGGACCCTCGCCGTCCAATCCTGCGGTGCGGACGCGTGCCGGGTGCGGACGTTGGAACCGACGACCGGACGACGTCGGGCCATCGCGATCCCGTCGCTGGGCACGATGGTCGGCCTGACCGCAGACCGGCTGATCGTTCGTGGATCATGCCACGGGCTGCCTTGCCCGCTGCTGGGCGTCCGGCTGGACGACGGCGCCGTCAGCGTCCTTGAGGCAGCGGCCGGGCAGGCAACGCTCGTCGCGAGCGACGGCGGGGTCGACACGATCGTCTACGAAGCGGACGCCCGTGGCACGTCGCTTCGCTCCATTGCAGCTGATGGGTCGGTCCGCGTGGACCTCGGGTCGCCGCCCACCGGGCAGCGCCTCGTGCCGCTCGCCCCCGGGATGGCGGCCGCCGCGGAGATCGCGGCTGGTTCGATCCTGCTTGGTCCCCTTGATGCCGCCCCGTTCACCGTCGACCGCCTGACCGTCGTCCAACGCCTGGTCGATGGTCGGATCACGACGACCTCGGAGGGATCCCGATGAAACGCTTTGACATCCGGGCGCTCGCCGCCTCCATCGTTGCCACACTGTTGGCGATCGCATCGTTCACAGGCGGGGTCGCCGCTCATGGACCGGACCCCGTCCTCGGCGGACTGTTCAACCAGTACCAGCGGCTCGAATATCGCTGGCGGACGGGAGCCGAGCCGCCGTCGGCGATCAAGACCGCGATCAAGGAAGCGGCCACGGATGCCAACGACACGCGAGCTTCCAAGGCGGCGAGCTTCGTGTATGCCTCGACCGGCAGCAACGCGATCGGCTACGGCCTGGGCGCCACCTGCGGGACGAACGGGATCGCGTGCTTCACGCGGTCCGCGCCCGTCGGATTCACGATGTGGTTCCGCGAACAGGGCCACGTCTTCGACTGGGGCACGCTCAAATGGTGCCAGTCGTATTCGACCGCCCCGACCGGGTGCTATGACGCCGAGACCATCGCCCTTGACGAGTTCGGCCACGTGGAGGTGCTCGCCCACCACGACAACTACAGCGACGACCGGGACTACCTGGACGCCGTCGTCCAGACCTACTCGAGGACCAAGTCCAGGGAAGGCTGGAATATGCACGTGTTCGGGCGGTGCGACGTCGCGACCCTCCAGCGCGAGTACGACGTATTCGATTCGAGCGCGAAGTACTCCACATGCCTTGATATCGACACCGTCCTCACCCTGAGAGGTCCGTCCACCCTCGCCTACGGCGGGACCGCGACGCTGAATGCCTTTCTGGAGGTCGTTGACTACGCCGCATACGATCGGCTCGGGGGAAACAATCTCTCCAACCGGACGGTCAAGTTGCAGCGCCGGCCGGTCGGCACGGTCGATTGGGTCACGTGGGCGACGATGACCCCCGGTGCTTCGTCCGGGACGTACTCGACGAGCCTCACGCTTCGTTCGAGCACCGAGTTCCGGGCAACATTCAGCCCGAGTGGCGAGGGCCTCAACGCGGACACCAGCTCCATCGTTCGGGTGAATATCGGGGCCTGTACCAGCGCCTGTCCATTGTCGGCCGGTCGATGAATCGCCGGGAGGGAATCATGTCCTCGTTGCCGCGCCGGGCCAGCCGGTCCCTGAACCTCACGCTTTTCGCCCTCGTCCTCGCCAGTTCGAGCGTGGCCGTGGCGGGATGCGGAAGGAGCGCGTCATCGTCGATCGGCGGGCCGCCGCCGCCGCCAGGCTCGGGTTACGTGGCGTCGCCCATCGCGGCGATCCCCACCACCGCCGCAGGCGTCACCCAGGCTCCCGTCGGGACGGCCGGCAAGGCACCGCCCGTCGCCAGCCTCGGTGTCGACGGCGGAGATCCTGTTCCGGGCCAGTTGGGCACCTACATCTGGGCCGACGGTGGTTCGGATTCAGCCTGGCTACCCGGCGCGCCGCTCACCGTCAGCAGCGGCGAGCGGCTGAGCCTGACGATGGCTCCGGAGGTGCCGCTCCGTTCGTGGCGCGCCCGGTACACCGCCGCCCGGGCCACGGACCCGAACGGGGCGAAGGCGCTGCTCGAAGGCGTCGGCCGGCCGACCTTTCCCGCGCCTCCTGCAGGCACGTGGACGGTCGAAGTCGCGCTGACGTTCGCCGAGGACGTGGGCTCGGCGAGCTATTTCTGGCAGATCACGGTCAGCCCGTAGAGCGGGCTCGAGCGCGGTCGCTTTGCGGCCGCGCTCGTCAACCTCGGCCTGTGGCCGTCAGGCGACCGGGACCGGCTGCTCCAGTGCGAATGAGGACACCCGCGCTTCGTCGGGCAGCATGGCGCCCATGACCTTCTGCAGGGTGAGGAGATGGACGCACGAACCCCAGCTGTCGAACGAATGACAGGTGCAGTGCCATCGGCCGGACTCGAGCGCGACTTGATGCGTATCGTTGTCGCCGCGGAAGGTCAATGAGAGTCGATCGAACGTGATCCGGTCTGGCTCCCGGGCATACCGGTTCGCCTTCTCCACCTTGCCGATCAGGGAACTGTGCATCGACGTGCTACCTCCGTCGCCCCCTGGGCGTTGCCGGGGCCGCCGTCCGGTCATCGCACCTTCGACCGGTGATGACGGTCACGTCGGGCAAGCCTACACCGACCGGCGGCCGCGGTCATCTCCCGACCACCGCCTACGGCGCGCTCGTGCCCTGCCGACCGAAGTCATCCTCGAGCCGGATGACGTCGTCGAGCTCGGGCGTCGAGACCTCGATCAGCTCGCAACGCTCGATCGCCTCGTAGCGGTGGATCCGACCGGTCGGCACGTGACGATGCTCACCCGGACCGAGTTCCTCGGCGCGCACGACCCCATCCGCCCCCTCCAGGTACAGCCGCAACCGGCCCTCCCGGACGAGGATCGTCTCGTCCTTGATCGCATGGCGCTGGAGGGACAGCCGACGACCGGTCTCGATGACGAGGACCTTGCCGACATAACGATCGGTGTGGGCCCAGATCAGCTCGTGCCCCCACGGCTTCTCGACGCGGCGCGCGGCGGGATCGGACATCAGCCGCGGACCAATCGTTCGCCGGCCGCAAGCAGCGACTCCTGGAGGTCGGGCGACGTGGCTTCGGTGTAGATCCGCACGAGCGGCTCCGTGCCGGACGTGCGGATGAGCAGCCACGACCCATCGGCGAGGAAGAACTTGAAGCCATCGCCGGTCTCCAGGGCCACGGTGTGCTGGATCGTCTGGCCGGCGATCTCGGACGGTGCCTGCGCGGCAAGCTCCACGAGCAGCCGGCGCTTGACCTCGGGATAGACGGCACGCTCCACATGGACGTCGATGCGCCGATAGCAGGACGGCCCGGCGAGCTCGTGGAAGTGCTCCAGGATCTTTGAGACCGGCCAGCGGCCGGCGGCACGTTCGCGGATGCACAGGTCCAGCAGCAGAAGGTCGGCGTAGATGCCGTCGCGCTCGGGCAGGTGCATCCCGAATCCGAACCCGCCCGATTCCTCGGCACCCATCATCGCGCCCGTCTCGATCATCCTGGGGCCGATGAACTTGAAGCCGACCGGGGTCTCGTGGGTCTCGATCCCGTAGTGCGCGCCGAGCCGGGTCGCCATCGAGGTGTTGTTGACGCTGACCACGACCGGATCGCGCCAGCCCCGGTGCTCGGCCAGGTAGTACATCAGCAGGCCCGTGACCTGGAGTTGGTGGATGAACGTCCCGCGCTCGTCTGCAGCCCCGGCGCGGTCGGCATCGCCGTCGAGCAGCAGGCCGAGATCGAAACCGCCCTCGGCGATCAGGCGCAGCGCCTCGTCCACATTGGGCCGGATCGGCTCCGGATTCACGCCGCCGAAGTACGGGTTGCGTTCCTGATGGATCTCGTGGACCCGGATCCTGCCTCCGGCCAACAGCCGCGACAGCCAGCCCGCACCCGCTCCGTAGAGCGGATCGACGAGGACATCCAGGTCCGCGGCTCGGAGCGAGTCGAGATCGACCGTCCGCCGGACGAACCGTTCGTAGCCCTCGTACGGGTCGAACCGATCCACCTGCCCCGCCGCTTCGGCCTCGGCCAGCGGCCGGCGCTGGACGTGGTGCCCGCCATTGATCGCCAGGCGGGCCTCGATCGCGCCCAGGATGTCGGCTCCGGCCGCCGCGCCGGTGGACGCCTTGACCTTGAAGCCATTATCCGTCCACGGGTTATGGCTGGCCGTGATGACGATCCCTGCGGCGGCCCCGCGCTGGACGACTTCGAATGAGCTCATCTGGGTCGGCACCGCGTGGGTCGCCAGCGCGACCGGGATGTCATGGCCCAGCAGGACCTCGGCCGCGGCCGCGGCAAAATGTTCCGAGGCGAATCGCCGGTCGTAGGCGATGACGACGCCCCTCGCCTGCTCCCCGCGGTCCGCGACGTAATGGGCGACCCCGTCGGCGCAGCGTCGCACGCTGTCGAACGTGAACTCGTCCGCGATGCGGGCACGCCAGCCGTCCGTGCCGAACGTGATCGTCGGGGCCGACGCCGCGGCCGCAGGCCCATCCCTCATCGTGGTCTCACCCTCCGGCCGCGGCACAGCGATCGATCATCGCGCGGATCCGCTCCAGGTCCGGGGCCGCACCGCGCAGGATGGCGATCGGCTGGAGTGCGGTCATGCTCCCGGAGCCGGTCGGCGCGATGACCCCCAGCCGCCCTCCGACTCTTCGAACGACCAGGTCGTCCGACCCGACGTCGACCGTCTCCCCGGGCTGGACCACGCCGCCCTCGCCACGTGCGCCGATCCCTTCCAGCAAGGCGCTCCACGACCCGACATCGGACCAGCCGACGTCCATCGAGGCCATGACCACCTGACCGCTCTGGGCCGCCCCCTCCATGACCGCATGGTCGATGGACAGCGGAGACTGGATCGACTCGTATGCGCCCGCAAGCATCTGGGGCGAGTCGGCCATCGGCTCGAGGGACTGGATCAGGCCGGTATAGCGGATCAGCGCTGCCCGGATCGCACGACGCCGCCACAGGAACATGCCGGCGTTCCAGGCGACGCCTTCGACCTTGGCGAGCTCGATCGCCCGGGCGAGTCTGGGCTTCTCCTGGAACCCCTGGAGCGGATAGGCGAGAAGGCCGGCGATGGACTGGCCATCGGCGACTCTCGGGATCAGGTAGCCGTACTCCGTCGCCGGCCGGGTGACTCGCGTCCCCAGGGTGACCAGCGGGTCCTCGATCCCGAAGGCGCCCTTCGCAAGCTCGTCCGCCGAGGCGCGCAGGACGTCGACGTAGTCGTCCTCGCGCCCGGGATCGATCCAGGCATCGGCCGGCACCACGACCATGACCTCGTCATCCGGTCGGTCAACGACGATGGTCGCGAGGGCGATCGCGGCGGCGGTATTGCGACCCATCGGCTCGAGGAGCACCGCCGCGTTCGGCACTTGGTCGCGGACGAGCGCCTCATAGCGGCGGTCCGTGATGACCGTGATGTCGTCGGTCAGACGGCCCAGCCGGCGCGAGGTCGCCTCGAGCAGGGTCTCGGGACCGAGCAGCGGCAGGAAGGGCTTGGGCCGCTCGGATCGGCTGAGGGGATGGAGCCGGGTCCCGCCGCCGCCGGCCATGATGACGGCGTACATGGTCCTCATCGTAGCGTCCGGGCGCCGTGCTCGGCTGACAGGTCAGAAACTGGGCGGTGTCACGCAGAAGAGGACGGTCGTCGTCGTCTCGCCCTGATTCGCGTTCCAGTGCGGCAATCGAGACGGAAAGGTGATCGCATCACCCTCGCGCAGTACGTAGTGCTCATCGCCGACCCACAGATCGAGCACGCCGCCCAGGACGACCACGACCTCCTCGTCCGAGTCATGGGTATACGGTTCCGCGCGGGTCCCGCCGCCAGGCTCGATGGTCGAGACGATCACCTGCAGGCGCCCCGCAAGGTTCGTGGTCAGGAATTCGTCGACCGCCTTGAGGCCCGGGTACTCGATCCGCCGTCGTGCCTCCCGGCGGACGACCCTGCCGGTCTCCGGTTCCTCAGCGAACAGCTGGGCGATGGACACATCCAGCGCCCGGGCGATGCGCTGGACGGTCGCGATCGACGGACTCGTCACGTCGCGTTCCACCTGGGACAGGAAGCTCTCGGTGACGCCAGCGCGCGCGGCGATTTCGCGCAGGGTGAGGTGACGAGCCTGGCGTCGCGCGCGGATCCGCGCGCCAAGTCGCAGGTCGGTCACGTCGTGGTTGCCTCCCAGACCCGGGTGGGTTGCTTCAGCGGCTGAAGTATAGGTACAGTCCAACCTGGAGTGCACGCAGAGCGCCGCGTTGGGACTGCGAGATTCGCACGAAACTCGCGTTGACGGGCGCCGAAGCCACCCGTAGGATGCAGCGAACCTGTAGCACTGCTACAGCGCAAGCTGAGCGACCCGGGACGCCCCTCGAGGAATGCCGTTGACCGCTTCCATCGCCAGGAAGACGCGATGCTGACCATGAGCCAACCGGCAGGTCGCCACGACGGTCCCTCGCCCGGGGGATCGTCGCCAGACGTCCAGATCCAGAACGTGACCAAGCGTTTCGGCGCCGTCCTCGCGGTGGACCGGATGAACCTGGCCATCGACCGCGGAGCGTTCTACTCGTTCCTCGGACCGTCGGGCTGCGGCAAGACGACGACCCTCCGGATGATCGCCGGCTTCGAACAACCGACCGAAGGCGAGATCCTGCTGGCCGGTCAGCCGATCGCCGGGGTCCCGCCGTATCGGCGCAACGTCAATACCGTGTTCCAGCACTACGCCCTTTTCCCGCACATGGACGTCGCCCAGAACGTGGGCTATGGCCTGCGCCAACAGAAGGTCTCCCGGGCGGAGCAGGTGCGTCGGGTCGGCGAGACCCTGGACATGGTCCGGCTGACCGGCTACGAGCGACGCCGAACCTGGGAGATGTCCGGCGGCCAGCAGCAGCGCGTCGCGCTGGCTCGGGCGCTCGTCAATCGCCCAACCGTGCTGTTGCTGGACGAGCCGCTCGGCGCCCTGGACCTGAAGCTGCGCAAGGAGATGCAGCTCGAGCTCAAGGCCCTCCAGCGCGAGGTCGGCATCACGTTCGTGTACGTGACCCACGACCAGGAGGAAGCGCTCACGATGAGTGACGTCATCGTGGTCATGCGGGACGGCCGGATCCAGCAACAGGGCGATCCGACGGACCTCTACGAGCGCCCGGTCAACCGCTTCGTCGCGGATTTCATCGGCACGTCCAATTTCCTGCCGGCGACGGTCCTGGAGTCCGCCGATGCGGACGGCATGACCACGGTCCGCACCGGCCCTGGCCTTACCTTGCGCGGTCGAGTCACGGACCCCGGGGTGAACGCAGCGACCGGGGACGCCGTCACGGTCGCCACCCGGCCGGAACGCCTCCAGGTCCACGCTGCGGACCGTGCGGGCGCAGCGCAGGCCGGGTCGAGCGAAGTCACCGGTCGGGTTCGGCAGGGCACCTACCTCGGTGACACAACGGAGTATCGGATCGAGACCGAGCAGGCGGGCGAGCTGATCGTGCGCCACCAGAATGCGGCAGGCGCCGGTGGCGCCCTGGGTGCAGGTCCGGGCGACCCGGTGGTCGTCCGATGGCAGGAAGCGGCCAACCTCATCCTCGTGGGCTGAGGCGTCCGGACAAGCCCGGGATCCCCCGGGAGGAGGAGCAGAGATGGCAAAGGACGAGATCGAGCGAACCATCCGGAGGATGGCCCAGACGCCACTCAGTCGTCGCGGGTTCATGCACGCGACCACGCTGAGCGCGAGTGCCGCATTCCTGGCCGCTTGTGGCGCCAAGAGCGGTGCGTCGGCGTCAGCCGGTGCGCCTGCCTCGGCCGCTGCATCCGCTGAGGCCTCGGCGCCGGCATCCGCGGCGGGATCTGCCGCACCGTCGACCGGCGCCGTCAGCGGCGACATCGAGAAGGAACTGTTCATGTACAACTGGGGCGACTATGTCGACCCCGATAACATCGAGGCGTTCAAGGCCAAGTTCGGTGTCGACAAGTTCACCTATGACACCTTCGCCTCCAATGACGAGCTGCTGACCAAGCTCCAGGGCGGGGCCATCGGCCAGTGGGATGTCAGCGCCCCGACTGCCGAATTCGTGCCGGCCATGCGCGACCAGAAGTTCATCCAGAAGATCGACTTCACCAAGGTGCCCAACGCGAAGTACATCGAGACCGCATTCAAGGGCATCTGGTGGGATCCCACGAACGAGTGGCAGCTGCCCAAGGACTGGGGCACGACTGGCATCAGCCTTCGCACGAAGGTGGTCAAGGAGGAGGTCAAGACCTGGAAGCAGTTCTTCGAGGTCGCTCCCAAGTACTCCGGTCGCATCGTCGTCGTGGATTCTCCGGGTGACGTCTTCGTCGCCCCGCTCAAGTCGCTCGGCTACTCGCTCAACACGAAGGTACCGGCCGAGCTGGAGGAGGCGCGCAAGGTCCTGCTCGCCTTCGCCCCGCACGTCCTGGCCCTGGACTCCG
>JACCVB010000129.1 GCA_013698385.1 Chloroflexota bacterium | reverse complement strand
CTCTGGGAAGGCGTGCTGGCGGGCCTGCTGGAGGGCACCCGGTTTCTGTCCATCCGCCAGGCAACGCTGGGTATCGCGGCGGTGCTCACGGGTCGCGAGGTCGGGGTCGACCCGCTTGATCCGGCGGCGTCGGGGGTCATGATCGGCCTCGTCCTGGTGCTGGGGTTCCTCCTGACCGTGGCTGCCCTGCGCCGCTTCCAGCTTCGCGCGGGCGATTGAGCGAGGGGCTTGACCGTCCGGCGGGAGTTGGCTAGCATCGCCGTTGACAAGCGACCTTGCTAAGAATGGTCATGGTGACCTGCGCATGTCGCTCAAGGTATAGGACGGGCCGTGACTGCCGCCTTCTTCCTGATGCTGCGCGAGGGCCTCGAAGCCGCCCTGATCGTCGGGATCATCGCCGCCTACCTCGTCAAGCTCGGTCGGTCCGATGCGCTGCGATCCATCTGGATCGGCGTCGCCGCCGCGCTGGCCCTTTCCGTCGGGGCCGGATTGATCGTCGCACTGACGGTGGGGAGCCTGCCGCTCGCCATCCGCGCCTCGATCGAGGGAATCGCCGCACTCTCCGCGGTCGTCGTCCTGACCTGGATGTTGTTCTGGATGCGGCGGCAGGGACGGGCCATGAAAGGAGAGCTGGAACGCGGCGTGGATGTCGCCCTGGCCGTCGGGTCCACGAGCGCCCTTGCGGGCCTCGCCTTCATCGCGGTGATTCGCGAGGGGTTGGAGACGGTGCTCTTCCTGTTCGCGATCGGCTCATCGAGCGGTTCCATCGTGCCGCTGCTGGCCGCCTCACTGGCAGGTCTGGCCGTCGCGGTCGGGGTCGGTGTGGCCATCTTCGCAGCGGGCATCCGGATCGATCTTCGCCGCTTCTTCACGATCACCGGGGTCGTGCTCATCTTCGTGTCGGCCGGTCTCGTGACGTACGCGATCGCCGAATTCACCGAGGTCGGCCTCGTCCCGCCCACGGCCACGGTCTTCGACCTCAGCCCGATGCTGCCCGAGTCCAGCCTGCTCGGCTCGCTCCTGGCCGGACTGTTCGGCTATCGATCGGCGCCGACCGTCCTGGAGCTGATGGGCTACCTCACCTACCTGCTGCCGGTGCTGCTCCTGTTCGTGTTCGGGGGACGGGGCCGGAATCAGCGGCCGCGGATGGCGGCCACGGCGGCATCGACCCTGATCGTGGCGCTCGCACTCGCGCTCGTCGGGTGCGCCGGCGGTGGGGCCTCGAGCGCTCCGGCGAGCGTCGGCCCGCCCAGCACCGGCGCCATCGGTTCAAGCCCGGCGTCGACCAACGTGGTCGAGGTGAAGGCCTCCGAGTACGCCTTCGATCCGGCGACGATCAAGGTCCCGGCGGGCTCCGTCTCGTTCCGCGTCAGCAACGGCGGGACGGAGGAGCACGAGTTCGAGATCTTCCAGGGCGAGACGGTCATCGACGAGATCGAGGGCCTCGTGCCCGGGCTAGAACGCACCCTGACGGTGGACTTGGCTGCGGGCGAATACACCTACAAGTGCCTGCTCAACGGTCACGACCAGAAGGGCATGACCGGCACGCTGACCGTTACCGCGAGCTGACGCCGACGGGCACCCTGGGCTAGAACGGCAGGATGGCCTCGAGGTCCGGCAGGATCGCATCAAGGCCGAAGACGAAGACGAGACCCAGAGCGAGGCTGAAGACCCCCGCGACAGCCCCGACCGCCACGTAGATCCGCTCGCGCGTCTGGCTTGCCACGAAGCCGACCGAACTGACCACGACGATGGCGAAGTTGGAGATCAGCAGGCCGATCACGAACGCGAACAGCATCGGGATGCCTAGCCCGGCGCTTGCCGCTCCGCCCACGGCTGCGATGAGCAGGACCTGCGTGCCGGTCTCCGCGCCGACACCGTGGATCATCCCGACACCGAAGGCGGTGCGCACCCCATACGAACTCATCTCGAGCGGTTCCACGTGCTCGTGGCCGTGGATCCTCGCCTGGAGCCGTCGCCACCCGAATCGGGCGCCGTCGAAGACGAGCATCCAGCGGCTGCGCAGCTTGAACGACTCGCCCCCGAACGCGTATCGGTAAACGGAATACAGGACCCAGGCCCCGAGACCCACGAGGGTGAGACCGACGAGCCGTCCCATGATCGGATCCAGCCAATCGGGGAGAAGTGCGCCGAATGAGATGGCAGCGATCCCGAGCGCGATCACGACCGCTCCATGACCCAGGGCGTACAGCGTCCCGAGCCGTATGGCATCCCGCTGCTCGGACCCCAACCGCCGGCGCGCGATCGACCTCACCACACCAGCGGGTTGGTCAAGCGTCGTCGCTTCGGAGCCCGCTCCGTGGGCTCGCATTTCGACCGACCCACCATGACCGTGATCGTGGCCAGAGGCTGTATGGTGCTGCGCGACGTGGGCCGCCTCCGCCGCGCTGGCGGCTGCCGTCGTACTCGTGATGTCCGTGATGGCGGCGATATGGTCCCAATCGATCCCGTGGCGGATCCCCAG
>JACCVB010000108.1 GCA_013698385.1 Chloroflexota bacterium | reverse complement strand
CCCTAGCCCTTGTCCTCCCCGGAGACCGCCCCGGCCTTCTCCGCCTCGACGAGGAACGGGTTCTCGGCATCGTCCGCAGGGTCGCCTCCGGTGCCCTCGGCGGCCGCGAACGGGTTGGCGTCATCGGACTCGTCGTCCGCTCCCCCACCCGCGATGGTCGCCGCGAGGGCAAGGCTCGCCGCCTCGTCGTCTGGATCGCGAGGTTCCCCGTCCTCGAGGAACGGGTTGTAATCCTCGCCAGCCAGACCATCCAGGCTTTCCCCGGCCAGGGCCTCGAGGGCCGCCCGACGCTCGCGCTCCTTGCGGGCGGCCACGTTCGCAGGCGCCCCGGAACCGGCCGGGATGAGCTTGCCGATGATGACGTTCTCCTTGAGCCCGATGAGGTGGTCCTTGGCGCCGTTGATGGCCGCCTCGGTGAGCACCCGGGTCGTCTCCTGGAAGGACGCCGCAGCAAGGAACGATGAGGTATTGAGGGATGCCTTGGTCACACCCAGGAGCACGGTCTGGGCCGTGGCGGGCTCGCCGCCCTCGGCCAGGACCCGGTTGTTGTGCTCCTCGAACTCGAGCCGGTCCACGAGCTCCGTCGGCAGCAGATCGACGTCGCCCGGCTGATCGATGCGAACCTTGCGGAGCATCTGCCGGACGATGATCTCGATGTGCTTGTCATTGATCGTGACGCCCTGGCTCTTGTAGACCTTCTGGACTTCCTTCACCAGGTAACGCTGGACGGCGTCCTTGCCCCGGGTGTCGAGGTACTCTTGCGGATTGATCGGGCCGTCCGTTATGGCGTCGCCCGCACGGATCTCCGCACCGTTGTCCACCAGCAACTTGGCGTTGTGGGGGATGAGGTACTCGCGCTCGACGACGTCCTCGGCGCGAACGACCAGGCCGTCCGAGCCCGAGGCGAGGAAGCCCTTGACCGGCGCCGTGACGTCGGTCGTCACGCCGTCCGCCTCTCCCCGCGCCAGGACCTGTCCGGCTTCGACCAGGTCACCGGCCGCGGCCAGCATCTCGGCCCCTTCGGGCAGGGCGAGCGAGGTGTCGTAGACCTCCGTGGACACGACCTTGACCTTCGTCAGGCCGTCGCCCCGGATGACCTCGACGATTCCGTCGATATGGCTGATCTCGGCCTTGCCCTTGGGGATCCGGGCCTCGAACAGCTCCTCGACGCGAGGGAGACCGGCGGTGATGTCCAGGCCGCCGGCCACGCCGCCCGTGTGGAACGTGCGCATCGTCAGCTGGGTGCCCGGCTCGCCGATGGACTGCGCCGCGATGATGCCGACGGCTTCACCGGAACCGACCATCTCGCCGGTCGCGAGGTTGCGCCCGTAGCACGCCCGACAGACGCCATGACGCGCCTCGCAGGTCAGCGGCGAGCGGACCAGGACCTCGTCGATCCCGGCATCGTCGATGGCGGCAGCGGACGTCTCCGTGATGAGCTCCGTGCGACCCACGAGGACTTGCGCTTCCTGGCCCTTCTTGACCTTGACGCGGGGGTCCAGCAGCGGAGCCGCCGCGATCCGACCGACGAGGCGACGCTGGAAGGCGGCCTTCTCCTCGCTCGACTCGGACCGGATGATCCAGCTGCCCTCCTCAGTGCCGCAATCGTCCTCGCGGGTGATGACGTCCTGCGCGACGTCGACCAGGCGCCGGGTGAGATACCCGGAGTCGGCAGTTCGCAGGGCGGTATCGGCGAGGCCCTTGCGGGCGCCGTGGGTGGAGATGAAGTATTCGAGGACGGTCATGCCCTCGCGGAAGTTGCTGCGCACCGGGACGTCGATGATCCGACCGGACGGGTCGGCCATCAGGCCGCGCATGGCGCCCAGCTGGCCGATGTTGCCCTTGTTCCCGCGGGCGCCCGAGGCGGTCATCATGGTCACGGGCCCGGTCGGATCGAGCGACTTCATCATCTCGTCCGACATCCGGCTCGTGGCGTCCTGCCAGACCGCGACCACCTGCTCGTAGCGCTCGTCCTCGGTGATGAGGCCGCGCTGGAACTGGCGGTCGATGGCGGCGACGGCCTCATCGGCGGCGTCGAGGCGCTGCTGCTTATCCTTGGGGATCTCGATGTCGAACAGGCCGATGGTCATCCCACCGCGCGTGGCGAACTCGAAACCCACGTCCTTGATGCCATCGACCAGGTGGGCCGTCTCTTCGGCGCCCAGCTGGCGGTAGCACTCGTCGACTAGTTCCTTGAGGTCGCTCCGCTTCATGACCGCATCCCGGAAGCGCATCGCGTCCGGCAGGACCTGGTTGAAGATGACCCGACCGATCGTCGTCCGACGTCGCTCGACGCGCAGGGCACCCGCTTCGGCATCCCACGAGCGGACCTCGACGTCGATGACCTCGTGCAGGGTCGCGTTCGTCTTCTCCCGGAGCTGGTACGCCAGGATCGCCTCGTCCTCCGAGGCGAACGACCGGATCGCCACCTTCTTGGACTTCGGCTCCGTGGCGTCCATGGTCAGGTAGTAGCAGCCGAGGACCATGTCCTGGGTCGGCGCCACGACCGGGCTGCCGTCGGCCGGTGAGAGCAGGTTGGCGGTCGACAGCATCATCGTCCGCGCCTCTTCCTGGGCGGCGGTCGAGAGCGGCACGTGGACCGCCATCTGGTCGCCGTCGAAGTCGGCGTTGAACGCGGTGCAGACGAGCGGGTGGATCTGGATGGCCGAGCCCTCGACGAGGACCGGCATGAACGCCTGGATCCCCAGGCGGTGCAGGGTCGGGGCACGGTTGAGCAGGACCGGGTGGTCCTTGATGACTTCCTCGAGGACGTCCCAGACTTCGGGCCGGACCCGCTCCACGATGCGCTTGGCGCTCTTGATGTTGTGGGCGAAGCCCTTCTCGACGAGCTGGCGCATGACGAACGGCTTGAACAGCTCGAGCGCCATCTTCTTGGGCAGGCCGCACTGGTGGAGTTTCAGTTCCGGCCCGACCACGATGACCGAGCGACCGGAGTAGTCCACCCGCTTGCCGAGCAGGTTCTGGCGGAAGCGACCCTGCTTGCCCTTGAGCATGTCGGAAAGGGACTTCAGGCGGTGATTGCCGGTACCGGCGATAGCCCGACCTCGGCGGCCGTTGTCGATCAGCGCGTCGCACGCCTCCTGGAGCATCCGCTTCTCGTTGCGGATGATGATCTCGGGCGCGCCGAGCTCCAGGAGCCGCTTGAGGCGGTTGTTCCGGTTGATGACGCGGCGGTACAGGTCGTTGAGGTCGGAGGTCGCGAAGCGGCCACCGTCGAGCTGGACCATCGGCCGCAGGTCCGGCGGGATGACCGGCAGGACGGACAGGATCATCCAGTCCGGGCGCGTCCCGGAACGTCGGAAGGCCTCGATCAGGCGCAGGCGCTTGATCGCCTTCTTGCGGCGCTGGCCGGAACTCGTTCGAACCTCGACGTGGAGTGAGCGAGCCAGCTCCTCGAGGTCCATCCGGCTGATGATCTCGCGCACGGCCTCGGCGCCCATGCCCGCGCCGAAGACGCGGCCACCCTTGGCCCCGGCGCCATAGCTCGCGTCGAGCATGCGGTACTGGGTCTCGCCGAGGGTCTGCATCGGCTTGAGCGATTCGAGCTCGTCGCGCATCTTGCGCAACTCGTCCTTGAGGCCCTGGGCCTGCTCCAGGAGGGAGGCACGCTCATGCTGGAGGGTCTCTTGCATGGCGGCGGCCAGGTCGGCGACCTTCTGCTCGACGGCTCGAGCCTCGTCCGCCTCGCGCTGCTGGAGCGCGGCGTTGACCTGCTCGGTGTACTCGCGGACGACCTTGCGCAGGCGCGTCGTGGCCGTCTTACCGCCAGCGTCCCCTGCCGCGATCACGACCTCGCCCGTCGGGGCGAAGGCGATCGTCTCTTCGGCGCTGCCGGAACCGAGGGCGGTCAGCTGCGCCTCGGTCACCTGGGCGGCCGTGACGATCTCCTCGGTCCGGGCCGCGCGCTGCGCTTCCAGGTCAGCCTTGGTCGCCGCAAGTTCCGTCTTGAACTCATCCGTCCGCCGGTTCAGGTCCGTGCGGAGTTCATCCTCGAGCTGAGAGAGGCGTTCCCCGCCCTTGCCTCCACGGCCCTCGGCCTCTTCCTCGATCGCCGCCAGGGCGCGCTTGCGGGCGTCCTCGTCCACGTGGGTGACGATGTACAGGGCGAAGTACAGGATCCGTTCCAGGTTGCGCGGGCTGATGTCGAGCAGGATCCCGAGCCGGCTCGGCGTGCCCTTGAAATACCAGATATGGCTGACCGGGCTCGCCAGTTGGATGTGGCCCATCCGCTCACGGCGGACCTTGGAGCGCGTGACTTCCACGCCGCACTTGTCGCAGATGATGCCCTTGTAGCGGATCCGCTTGTACTTGCCGCAGTAGCACTCCCAGTCCTTGGTGGGACCGAAGATGCGCTCGTCGAACAGCCCGTCCTTTTCCGGCTTGAGCGTTCGGTAGTTGATCGTCTCTGGCTTGGTGACCTCGCCCTTGGACCACTCCCGGATCTGGTCCGGGCTGGCGAGCGAGATACGGATCGCGTTGAAGTTATTGACTTCGAGCATGGTTCTCCTCCGCGTCACTGCCTGGCACAGCGACGCGATGCCGACCGGGAGCGAGCGAGGTCACGTCGGCCGGGACGCGACCCCGCAGGTGGGGCGTTTGGGTACGGGTGATGATCAGTCCTCGAACCCGGCGAGGTTGATCCCGCCGAGATCGGGCAGGAGGTAGCCCGAGGCGTCGTCCTCCGCCAGCGGGATCTCCTCTTCGTTCGGATCGAGGATCTCCGCGTTGAGCCCGAGGCTGCGCAGTTCCTTGATCAGGACCTTGAACGACTCGGGGACCCGCGGTGGCTGGATCTCCTCGCCCTTGACGATGGC
>JACCVB010000099.1 GCA_013698385.1 Chloroflexota bacterium | reverse complement strand
GGCGTCGACGACGACGCCACGACCGACGCCGCGACGACCGAACCGACGACGAACGCCCCGAGTGCGGACGGCCTGCCCCGTCGCGGCGGCGCCAAGAAAGCCAAGCGGACCGAGCCGCCGCCGCTCGACCTCGCCCGGCGCATCGTCGGACTCGCAGAGGACAAGAAGGCCGCGGACATCGTGCTCCTCGACCTCAGCCCGCTGACGACCCTGGCGGACTACTTCGTCATCTGCTCGGGCGGGTCCGAGCGGCAACTGGACGCGATCGCGGACGGCATCGTGTCCGCCCTGCGGGACGACAAGATCCGGCCATACGGTCGCGAGGGGACGCCCGCGTCGCACTGGGTCCTGCTCGATTTCGGGTCCGTGGTCGTCCACATCTTCACGCCCCCGGAGCGTGACTACTACGGCCTCGAGAAGCACTGGGCCGAGGCTAAGACGATCCTCCAGGTCCAGTAGTCCGGGCCACAGGCCGCGGGGCTCTCGCAGGCAGGCTCGGCGAGAGTACCGGCCGACCGCGGTACCGTCGGGTCATGCCGAGCGTGAAGTGGTGCGTCCTAGCATCGCTACATGTCCTCCCAGCGCGATCGTTGCCCGGCCTGTGATCATCGCCTGATCACGACCCGCTTCGACACGACCTTCCGACTGCCCGATCGAACGGAGCGCCTTTGCTTCGGGATCCAGGGCGGCTTGTGCGAGGACTGTTCGCAGCTCTATATCGACCCTGACCTGATCGATCTGCTCGACCTCGGCGAGGCACGCTGCGTCTTCGCCATCGAGAGCGACCTCGTCCTCCAGGAACAGGCCTGGTCGTCCGCCGACTGACCGGCCGAAGCGTGGCCGGTCCCGGGGTCAGCCGGGACCGCCGCCGCGCCCGTCGCCCCGGCGCGCGTGGTCGCCCACCCAGAGGGTGAAGGCCAGCCGCCGTTGCGCGGCGTCAGCCTCGGAGCCGGGCACGCCCTTGACCATCGCATCCAGCTCCAGCAGGCCCTCGAGCGCGCGCTGCAGTTCGGGCGTCGTCCAGTTTCGCGCCTGGCCGGACAGGGTCCGAGCCCGGTACTCGCTCGAGATGCCCATCGCCCGGGCCGCCACCACGAGGCTCGCGCCCGACGCCAGCCGATCGCCCAGCTCCAGCAATTCGATGACTCGCCGATGAAGCACCGCGAGGAGGACGGGCTCCGGTGTCGCCTCGATCAGTCGATCAAGGGCATGGAGGGCGCGCTCCCGGTGGCGTTCGCCGACCGCGTCGGTCAAGGCCCACATGGAGCCCGGCGTCGTCTCGGACACGAGGCCGCGGACGTCGTCGGGCGTGATCGGCCCGCCGTCGATGGCGTGGCGCAGGGCCAGCTTGTCCAGCTCCATCGAGGCGATCCGGGTCAGGTGACGCCGTTCGACGTCGCCGTCCGTCACCCGACTGCCCAGGCGCTCGGCGAGTTCGCGGGCGGTCCCCGGCGCCAGCCGCAGGCCGCGATCGCGGGCCTCGGACTCGACCCACGCGCCGATGGCGCCGGGACGGGGTGCCATCGCCGCAAGGACCCGGCCGCCCGCCGCGGTCATCGCGTCGGCCAGGCGGCGCGGTCCGGGACCCTTCGCGTTGGATCGTGCGGACTCGACGGCCACCAGGGCGTTGCCCGGCGCGAGCGACGCGATGGCGCGCAGGACCGTGTCGCGAGTCGCGTTGCTGCGCACGAGCGTGCCCGGGTTGGACACGACGGCCAGCGTGCCGCCGCCGAACATGACCGGCGTGGCCAGTCGTTCCAGGAGCCGACCGGCAAGGTCCACCGCACCCTGCAGTTCGCCGCGCACCTCGAAGCGTTCAAGTGGCAGGCCGAGCTCGGTCGCGAGGGCCGCTTCGAAGCGATCCACGAGTCGGCTCGCCATGAGATCGTCGTCGCCGTAGATGTACAGGAGCGGGATGGTCATCGGTCGCTGCCGGCGACCATCGTCAGGCGAGCGTCAGCCAGCGCCTCGCCGGTCCAGGCGAGTCTTCGGACCTGCGCCGGCTCGACCCGCGCGGCTCGACAGACATCCGCCTCGAGCCGAAGCGCCCGCTGCCAGACCGTTCGCGTCGTGGCCTCGTCCCAGGCGCCCGGGTACCGGACCGCCCACGACCCGAACCGTGCCGCCATCGACTCCAGGCGCTGCCCGGCTCGCTTGTCCGAATAGGCCACGATCCGTTCCTCCCGGCTGGCGAAACCGGCCCATCTTGGATACGTCGCCGCATCGGCCAGCCGGGTGACCGGGTGCGAGGCGACCAGGCGGGCTAGCTCCGGGTGGCCCTGCCGGGTCAGCCAGTCGGCCGAACCGTGACCGTGGGGGAGGGCTCGGGCCGGATCGTGCAGCCGCAGGATCTTGTCCACGTCGTGGAGCAGCGCGGCTGCTTCCACCGCCGCGCGGTCCACCGGTACGCCAGCCCGCTGGATGCGCAGGGCGAGCCAACCCGCGACCTCGGCCACGGCGCGCGCGTGCGCGACGAACCAGGCTGGGGGATCCAGGGAGGACAGCAGGCGCGCCGCCGCGACCCGCGAGGGCACGGTCATCGGTCCGATGGTACCCGACCAGGCGCTCTGATCCGGGCCACGTCGTCGGGGTCGGGGATCCGGCGAAGGTGTCCGTGGAGGGACTCACCTGCCGCGCCTCAGCACCGCGAAACGCAACGACCGGGATCGAGCAGATGAACGGGCGCCGGGGGCCAGCGGTGACCGATCCGGGATTCGCCGCGACGAGCCTCCCGGTGGCCGCACGGATCGGCGCCAGGTCCGCCTTACGCGGTTCGGTTCGGACGATCGGGCCGGCTGCGTCAAAGGTGATCGCGACCGTACCGTCGCGGTCCGTTCGGTAGACCCTGGCTCCGGCATCGCTCAGCCGCTGGAGCGTGGCACGGGCGGGATGGCCGTAGCGGTTCTTCGAGCCGGCCGAGGCGATCGCGATCCGCGGCCGGACGGCGTCAACGAAGGCCTGGGTCGTCGCCGTCCGACTCCCGTGATGGGCGACCTTGAGGACATCCACCCGCGGCAGTCCGGCGGTCAGCAAGGCCGGGTCGACCCCATCCTCCACGTCCCCGGCCAGCAGGAATCGGCGATCCCCGATCGTCCCGAGCAGCACGATCGAGACGTTGTTGATGCCAGTCCCCCCGTCGAGTGGCGTGTCCGGCACCGAGCCTCCGATCGGCCACAGCACGCGCATCACGATCTCGTCGACACGCACCGTGTCGCCGGCGGCGAGGGTCGATCGCATCGGCGCCGCCCGTCTCGCAAGGACGTCCAGCCACGCCGCATAACCCGGTCCGGGCCCACGCATGCCGGGCTCGAAGACGCGCCCGACCCGGTAGCGCTCGAGGAGCCGGGCCAGGCCCGCGACATGATCCTCGTGCGGATGCGACAGGATGATCGCGTCGATCCGTCGGTCCCAGGGCGGGATCCGCCCATCGAGGTCCACGAGCAGCCGACCGGGATCCGGTCCGCCGTCGATCAACAATCGGCCTCCGCGCGACCCTTCGACCAGGATCGCGTCGCCCTGGCCGACATCGAGGACGGTGATCCGCGCATGCCCCGATGGCCGGCTGAGCAACACGGCGCCGGTGACCGCGAGAGAGGCGACGAGAGCGAGCGTCGTCAGTCGCGTGAGGGCCGCCCGGTGTCGAGTCCGGCGCGGGGCGGATGTCGACGCATGGGATCGGCTGGTCTGGATCGTCGGCTTGGGCGGCGCCGTCGGACGCGACACACGCCGGCGAAGCTGCCAGGCGACGAGGCCGAGCCCCAACGTACCCAGCCCCAGGATCGGTCCGATCTCGCCCCCGACATCGACACTGGCGAATGGCACGGCGGCAGCCGCGTGGACGATCCCGACCATCGCCCGGAAGGCCACCCAGGCCGGCGCGGCAACGATCGAGCCGATCACGACGGGCGCCCCGATGCCGACGACCAGCCCGGCGCCCATCGCGACCACGCCCGCCGCCATGGCCGGCGCGACGAGCGGGACCACGACGAGATTGACGGCCGGCGCGATCAGGGACAGTCGACCGAAGGAAGCGAGCACGAGCGGCAGCGTCGCGGCCTGCGCAGCCAGCGAGACCCCCAGGCTCTCGGCCAACCAGCGAGGCAGGCGGCCCCCCGTCCATCGGTCCAGGCGCTCGGTCAGTGGCGTGGCCCACGCGATCAGTCCGGCCGTCGCGAGGCTGGACAGCTGGAAGCCGGCGTCACCGATCAAGCCCGGGTCGGCGATCAGCAGGACGACGGCCGCCCAACCGAGCGCCGCCGCAGCGCGCCCGGCGCGGCCCGTCTCCCGCGCCAGCAGCACGACTCCGGCCATCACCGCGGCGCGCAGGACGGACGCGGATGCGCCCGCGAACAGCACGTAGGTCGCGATCGCGAGGATCGTGACCACGGACCGCCGTCGCCGGCCGAGCCTTCCGGCGAGCGCGCCCACCGCCACCGCCACGATCGCGATATTCCAGCCCGAGATCGCCACCACGTGGCTGACGCCGGCAGTCGTAAAGGCGGCGGCCACTTCGCGATCGACCCGGTCCCGAAGGCCGATCAGGATGCCGGCCGCGAGTCCCGCCTCCGGCTCCGGCAGCACGGCCGCCAGGGCATCGCCGGCCTGACGACGGACCCGCTCCAACGTGCGGCCGGGATCGTCAGGTCCGGGCACGACCCGGACGGCCCGCGCGTCCAACGTTCCCCAGACGCCGATGCGATCGAGATAGCGTCCGTAGTCCGAATCCGGCCTTGGTCGGGTGCGGCCGGAGACCTCGACCAGCTCACCGGGTTCGACGGCCGGGTACGCGGGCAGGCTCGCCGCCAGTCGCAATGGCGCAGCGTCCGCTGGACTTCGAAGGGTCGCAACCTGTTCACCGTCGCGTGGCGAACCGACCGACTCCACGAGCATCCTCCAGGGACCGTCTCCGACGGGTCCCGCCGAGGCCTGTGCGGGCGCTGGCAGGGCGACCAGCCGAAGCGCCACGAACACGGCCCCAAGCGCCACGGCACGGATCGCGGCACGCCGTGGGTCCCGCATCGCCAGTGTGATGGCCACCATCCCGGAGGCAACGGCCAACCCGACCGCCGGTCCTCGTCCGCCTAGACTCGGCAGGAGCACGGCGGCCAGGCAGGCGCCGGCTGCGAGCCAGCCACTCCTGGGCACGTCAGTGCACCTCGTTCAGGGCACCGTGACGAGATCGCGCAGCTTTGCGAAGGTCTTCTCCCCGAGCAAACCCCGCGACCGGAGCTCATCGACGGACGTGAAGGGGGCTTCCTCGCGAGCGGTCAGGATCTTGGCAGCCGTCACCGGCCCGATCCCTGGCAGGGTGTCGAGCTGGTCCGCCGTAGCCTGGTTGAGGGAGATCAGGCCCGGGCTTGCGGTGCCGGCCGTCGCCCCGGGTCCGCTGTCACCGGGTCCGCCTTCGCTGGATCCGCCGTCACCGGATCCGACCGGGTCGTCGCGGGACGGCACTCGCACCTGATCTCCGTCGCGCAGCGGCGAGGCAAGCTTCAATTCCCGACCGGCGCGAACGGTATCGATCCGCGGCCCGTAGCCGCCAGCCGCCGTGATCGCATCCGTGACTCGGGCGCCCGGTGACAGACGCACGACGCCCGGACGGGCGACCGCCCCGGCGACCTCGACGACGATCTCGCTGGCAGCCGATCCCCCGACTGCGACACCGGGGCCCGCCGGAGCCTCCGAGCCGCCTGAGAGCTGAAGCGAGCCCAACGGCAGGTCGCCGCCGCCATCGACTGCGACGGCACCGCTTCCACCGCCACCGACCGCCAGCAGGAAGGCCAGGAGGGCGCATGCAGCTGCCGCGAACCCCGCTCCGATGATCCGCCACGACCCGGTCGAGATCGTCCGGGTCGTGGCGGCACCTGCCGTGACGGTCCCCCCGGACGGCACGGCCGATGTGTCTGATGGCGCTTCGAGTGCGCGCCAGGGCCTGGATTCGGTTGCCGGATCCATCGTCTTCGCTCCGCCGGCGGGCGGTCATGGCGACAGCGGACGGATCCGCGACGTCTCGCCACGTTGGGGGCACTTCCGACGCGGCGAGACGTCACCGCGAACGATACGCAGCGCCGCTTAGCTGCGACTTATCTGGCCGCTGCCGCTGCGCCCATAAGCCTCCCGCAATGCCCGCGCCTCGTGTGTGCCATGCTCGAAGCCGGGCTAAAGGCAAGGACCAGCCGGCGGAGGACCGATCCATGCGGCTCGCCGTTCCTGTGGGCGTTACCGTCGTAGCCCTCTTCTCCGTGGGTGCGTATCTGCTTGGCCGGCCGCCTGATCCCGCACCTCTTCCGGAGGGAGCGGTGCGGCTTTCGCTCAGGGCGATGCCACCCGAATGGAGCCTGCCAGGGTTTCCCAAGGGGTGCCCACTGGCCGGTCTGGTGCCCCTACGCCTGATGCGTGGAGACGAGTCGATCTACTTCGAGGCGGCCGACAGCGCAGAACAGGTGCCAGTCGTCTTTCCCTTTGGCTTGACGGCGCGACTCGTCGCCGATCGAGCCGAGCTCGTGTCACCTGCCGGGGCAGTCATCGCGCGAGAAGGCGACGTCGTTTCGGGTTTCATGGGCAGCTCGGCAGACAACGGCGACTTCATCCTTTGCTTTGATGCCGCTGCCGACCTTCATGTGACGCCTGCTTCGACTGGGGTACCGTAGCGCCGCTTTCGACCCGTGTTCGTCCTGTCGTGAAGGGTCGTGAGCGGGTACAATCAGAACGTGCGTTCTACACGATCACGCCCTGAGATGGCCTTCGCCCGGACCTGGCTGCCGGTAGACTGGTTGGCATGGTGGGAGAGCGGCGGATCGACCCGGGACCGGGGACGCGGACGAACACGATCGGGCACCCCGTGGAGCGCATGCTCAATGCGAGCGCACGCGACATCCTCGACGCCCTCGAGAACGGGTTTCGTGCTCGCGCTGACCTCAAGGGCAAGCTCGCAGAGCTGTTCATGAGCCGCCACCTCGACGGTTTGCAGCGTGACGACGTGATCGATCACTATCAGTGGTTCGACCAGGATGGCGTGCCCGACTTCACCGTCTGGTTCACGGACGGGACGCTGATCCAGTTGGAGGTCAAGAACGTCCGCTCAGGGAAGGGCAAGCTTCGAGCCGAGACGCAGAAGACGCGTGCCAGCCGCGGCGACCCGATGAGCCGCTACTACCGCGTCCATCACTTCGAGATCATCGCGGCGTGCCTGTTCAACGCGACGGGCCGCTGGGACTACGTGTTCGCCAAGAGCACCGATCTCCTGAGGCTTTCCTCCGATCCCGACTACCTCGCGACGATGCAGCCGATCGACCCCGCGGTCGTCCACCCGTGGTACCGCACGCTCGCGGAATTGCGATGACGATGCTCGACGAGCCGAAGGCCGACACGCTCCTCCCCGAGCGTCCGGGGCTCCTCCTCCCTGGCATCGATCCGGCGTACACGACCCGTCGCGGGGCCGTGTACCTCGGTGACGCGCTCGATCTCCTGCGTGCAATACCTGATGGGTCGGTCAACCTCGTCGTCACGTCACCGCCGTACGCCCTGGAGTTCAAGAAGGAGTACGGCAACGAGCCTCAGGGCAAGTACGTGGAGTGGTTCCTGCCGTTCGCGAAGGAGGTCCGGCGGGTCCTCCGGTCTGATGGCTCGTTCGTCGTCAACGTCGGCGGCGCGTGGCAGAAGGGGCAGCCCACCCGGTCGCTGTACCACTTTCGCTTGCTGCTCGAACTCGTCGAGACGGTCGGGTTCTTCCTCGCGCAGGAGATCTACTGGCACAACCCGGCGAAGATGCCGACGCCCGCCGAGTGGGTGAACGTGCAGCGCATCCGCGTGAAGGACTCGGTCGAGCCCTGCTGGTGGCTGTCGAAGACGGAGCGCCCGAAGGCGTCCAACCTCAACGTGCTGGTGCCCTATTCGGACGACATGCTCCGGCTGATCGATCGCGGATTCCGCGCCAAGAAGCGTCCGAGCGGGCATCTCGCGAAGGCGACGTGGCAGAAGGACCTCGGTGGTGCGATCCCAGGCAACGTCCTGACGATGGGGAACAATGACTCGAACGGGCGCTACATCGCGATGCTCACCGAGCGCGGACTGAAGGTCCACCCGGCGCGGTTCCCGGTCCAACTGCCGGAGTGGTTCATCCGCTTCCTGACCGATCCCGGGGACGTGGTGCTCGACATCTTCGGGGGCTCGATGACGACCGGCTGGGCTGCTGAGCGCCTCGATCGCGCGTGGCTTGGCTTCGAGCTGTCAGCCGAGTACGTCGACGCCTCGCGCCTCAGGTTCTACGACGACGAGGATCGGCTACTCGACGATGCTGACCTGGGTACGGCGCAGAAGGTCGTCGGCAACGGGCACAGCAACGGCAAGCACTAGCAGGCGACGCGGGGGAAATCGTCTCCGGCAGGCATGTTCGCACGCTTGGCGTTACGCCCGGCGAGCGCATGTTGTGGTCCGCTGAAGCAACGGGATATGCGTTAGTCTTAGGCCGGTTCGTGATTGATGGTCATGTCCGGTCTGTCGGGATGCGGCGTATAAACTCCCTTCTGCCCAGCGGAGATGCCTCGTGGATTGGCGATGAACGGTTGAGCCAACCTAATGAGTTCGTCGTCCGCCTTGCCAGGTTCCAGCGTTTCGGCCGCCCACAACTGGAAGATCATGATGCTCACCGAAGCAGCGGCGCGACGAACGTCATCCGCCGTCGGTTCAACTCGAGGCCGATCCACGGGAACGGGCAGCCCACTCATGTCCATCCTGCTCTGGTACCCGATCGTTGCTCGCGTTGCCGCGTAGCCAGACGGCGGCAGTCCAAGGGCCAGAGGTAACACCCAATCCGAGAGGCCTTCGATCGCACGCGCTAGCGGCTCTTGGGCCGTCCGAAGCCCAAGTTCAGGCGATCGCAATGCGCGATCTCGCTCGTTCCGACTCAGTCGGCGGTCCCTCCGATCGACGAGTCGAGGTTTGGTGCGGGTGATTGCGCCGTCCAAGGCCCTCGCGAGGCCATCCGCAGCGAAAGCAAGCAGGCCCTTCCGCAGCATGTTCTCGGCGTGTTGCAACCACATGCTTACATACTTGATGTCAATGATGTCCGCAACCGCGGTAGCAACGCCGGAGGCCTTTGCAGAACGTCCCGGTATGTGCTCCGCAAGTTCCCGAGCAGACGCGATGGCTTGTTCCACCTCAGACGAATGGACCGCGCTAGCCGCGTGAACGAAACCATTGCGTGCCCGGTGCATCGCGTCTAGGTCATCCAGTAGGTCAGGCGGGAGAGAGCGGGGAGCGACGACGTTTCAGCGCATCTGCTGCGTCCTGAACGAGGCTAGGAAAGGGGATGTCCTCGTTCCGCTTGTAGTTCCGATGCCCGACGATCAACCCGAGAAGAGTCTCCGCCGCCGCGTGCGCTGACAACAGGGCCATCGCGTTGGTCTCCGGCGTATCGGACCTCGCTGATCGGCTCGCCGCATCAGTCAAGGCGATTGCCGCGATCCACCGTCGTAGGCGTCGTCGTTGGCGGGAGGGAGTGGTCTGTCGCACGGGGTCAGTTTATCGGCGGGCTCGGCTGACCTCCGAACTATCAACGCGAGAACTCGTGGCTGGTCAGAACTCGATGGCGTCCTCCAGCCTGCCTCGACGGCCGTGGCCACTGCCTATCATTGGTCGCCTACCGAGGCCTCGTCAGAGTGTTCCTCGTCGCGTTGCCACCTCGCAGCGCGCGGCAGGCGGATTCTCCGAACACCCTCCGCGCCGTTTCGGGCCTCGTTGATGCGCACCTCGGATAGAACCGGTGTTCGTAATCCGGGACGCTGCGCGTAATCAGCGCCGCTAACGTCGGTGGGTCAACCGGGAAGGCTCTTCGTGCGGGCGCACTCCTGATAAGCCAATGAGCGACCTCGTCATAACTGCGACATCTGGCCCCAACCCGCGGAGCGCTTAGAGTCCGTCCCAATCCACCCAGCGGGCGCCGTCCCACCAGCGATGCCAGACTCCGCCCTCGCGGCCCGGGGCGAAGACATCGATCCGATCGGCGCCCCAGGACGATGCGGCCGGCGTCCCGGTCAGTTCGCCACCGAGCGACTCCCAGGGATGCCACGAGGTGCCGTCCCAGTAGCGGTTCCACAGGGCGCCGTCTTCGAAGATGGCGAAGACCTGGAGCTCATCCACGCCCCAGGCGGTCGCCGCCGGCGAGGAGGCGAGCGTCCCGCCAAGCGATTCCGGCGCCGACCAGGTTCCGGACAGAAACACACGGTGGACGAGGCCGCCGGCGTCATCCACCGTGAAGAGGTCGATCCGGTCGGCGGCCCATGAGACCGCGGCGCTGCCGACGAGTGGCTGGCGATCGTCCATCGCCGCGGAGCCTACTCCGTGGCGAAGCGCGGCGGAAGCTCGTCGACCGCGGAATCGTCCAGCCGACGGGCGTCGGCGGCGCTGCCCCGGCTGACCGCTGCCAGGCCATGGGCGAGCCCATGGCGGATGAGCGAGGGACGGTCC
>JACCVB010000097.1 GCA_013698385.1 Chloroflexota bacterium | reverse complement strand
AGGTCTCCAACTACGCCAAGTACCGGGTCACCGGTGCCGGCGCCGGCGCCTGGTTGTCTTCGCTCCTGACCGCGAAGATGCCGGCTCCCGGGCGGATCACCCTGACCGCGATGCTCAACGAGGGCGGACGGATCGTCGGCGAATTCACCGTCGCCCGGCCCGTCGACACCGACGAGTACTTCCTGTTCGGCTCGCTGGCCGCGGAGGTCCATCACTCGCGCTGGTTCCGCCATCACCTGCCGACCGACGACAGCGTGCGGTTCGAGGTCCTCGGCCTGTCGCTGACTGGGCTGGCGCTCGCCGGGCCGCACGCCCGCGATGTGCTCGCGAAGATCACCGACCTGGACCTCACCACCGAGTCGTTCCGCTTCATGGACTTCCGGCGGGTGGACCTCGGCATGGTCCCGGCGCTCGTCGCACGGATCAGCTACGCCGGGGATCTCGGCTATGAGCTGTGGGTCGCACCGGAATACCAGCGGATCCTCTTCGACCGGCTCATGGCAGCGGGCGAGGAGTTCGGGATCCGCCTGTTCGGCTTCCGGGCGCTGATGTCGCTCCGGCTGGAGAAGAACTACGGCACGTGGTTTCGCGAATATCGGCCCATCTACACCCCGCTGGAAGGCGGGATCGATCGCTACATCAAGCTCGACCACGACTTCATCGGGCGGGCCGCCCATGAGGCGGAGCTGGCCGCAGGTGGAGCGGAGCGTCGGCTCGTGGCGTTCGTCGTGGAGCCGGATCCCGACGACCCGGCCGACGTCATCGGCGACGAGCCGGTCTGGCACGCGGGCGAGGTCGTCGGCTGGATCACGTCCGGTGGCTACCTCCACCATGTCAAGCAGTCGCTCGCGCTCGGGTACGTGCCGACCGAGCTGGCCTCGCCGGACGGACCCGGCGGATCGGGCTTCGAGATCGAGATCATCGGGCGGCGCCGGCCGGCGAGGCTGCAGCCGGAACCGCTGTTCGATCCGCAGGGACTGCGGATGCGCCAGTGACCGATGCGAAGCCCCAGATCGTCGTCGATGAGCGGCCGATCGTGTTCGACCCCGGGGACTCGGTGGCGCTGGCGGTCCTGCGGGCGGGCGAGGTGCCTGGTCGTGGCGGCACGCTGTGCCTGGCGGTGACTGCGGGAACTGCCTGGCCGTCGTGGACGGCGTGGCGTATGTCCGGACCTGCCAGATCGAGGCGCGCCCGGGTCTGACCGTCCAGCGCCATCCGGTCGATGGCAACCCGCCACTCCCCGGGGCGGCGGATCGGGGCCGGCTGTCGCCCCGCGATGCGGTGGCGGTCCCGGTCGAGCGACGCGAGGCGGAGATCGTGGTCATCGGCGCGGGGACCGGGGGCCAGCGTGCCGCCACGGAGGCCGAAGCCGCCGGGCGTCACGTCCTGGTCCTCGACGCCGCCCACGGTGACGAGGTGGTCGCGCTCTACCCAGGCCCGACGGTGATCGCGCGCACGCCGGCCGGGATGCTCCACGTGGAGGCCGGGGAGATCGTCGTGGCCACCGGAGCGGCGGAGATCCAGCCGGTCTGTCCCGGCAACGACCTGACCGGCCTGCTCACGATGCAGGCCGCGGTGCGCCTGCATGCCGCCGGGGTGTCGATGGGACGCGCGGTCGCCGTCGGGACGGTGCCGGACAGCGTCCCCTGCGAGCCCGTCGCGGGCGTCCTCGTTCGGTTCGAAGGCGATGCGGCCGGCCGGGTCCGCGCCGTCGTGACCGCAGATCCGGTGAGCGGCGAGGAGACGTCCACCCCGTGTGAGACCGTGACCCTCGGACTCGGCTACGCCCCGCGTGACCTCCTGGCCCGGATGGCCGGGCCGACCGTGCCGGTCACCTCGGTCGGAGCGGCTGCGGAGGACCATCCGCTCCCGCCACCGCCCGCGGATCCCGCGGTCGTCGTCTGCCGATGCATGGGCGTCGCGGTCGGCGATCTCGATGACGCGTGGTCCAAGGGGTTCACCGAGCTGGAGTTGCTCAAGCGGGCGACGCTCGCGGGGATCGGCACCTGTCAGGGCGGGGCCTGCCTGCCGCATGTCCGGTCATGGATCGCGGCAAGGACCGGGGAGGTGCCCGCGCCGTTCACGGCTCGCCCGGCATCGCGCCAGATCACGCTCGCCGAGGCCGGGGCGGACACGTTCGTTGACGCGTTCCGGCGGACGCCCCTCCATGACGAGCACCTGGCCCTCGGGGCGCGGATGGATCGGTTCGGCAGCTGGTGGCGCCCGTGGAACTATGGCGACACACTGGCCGAGTACCGCGCTGTCCGCGAGGGTGTGTCGCTCGGCGACGTGAGCACGCTCGGCAAGCTCGTCGTGTCCGGGCCGGATGTCGTGGAGGCCCTCGAACGACTCTATCCCTGCCACGTCGCCGACATCAAGCCGGGGCGCTCGCGTTATGCGCTGCTGCTCAACGAACGCGGCCACGTCATGGATGACGGCATGATCCTGCGCGAATCGGCGTCGCGGTTCGTGCTGAGCTTCACGTCCGGTGGCGCCGCAAACGCCGAGATGTGGCTCCGCGACTGGGTCGATACGTGGGGCCTTCGGGTCCATGTCCTGGATCGCACGATGTCCCTGGCCGCGATCAACGTGACCGGGCCGCTGGCGGTGAACCTGCTGCGCCGCACCGGTCTGGCCGACCCGCCGCGTTACCTCGGCCACGTTCACGCGGACGTCGCCGGCGTCCCGTGCCACGTCATGCGGCTGTCGTTCACGGGCGAGGCCGCGTTCGAGCTGCACCATCCGATCGACCGCTCGGTCGAGTTGTGGCGAGCGCTGCTGGCCCTCGGCGCGGACTACGGGATCCGGCCGCACGGACTCCAGGCGCTGTTCGCGCTGCGCCTGGAGAAGGGCCACGTGATCATCGGCATGGACACCGAGCTCGACACGACGCCGCGACGTCTCGGGATGGACTGGGCGGTCCGGATGGACAAGCCGGCGTTCATCGGCCGCGCCGCGCTGGAGCGGACGGCCAGGCTGGACGATCACCGCCGACTGGTCGGGCTCACGATGCCGGGCGATGCGCCCGTCGAGGGCTCGCCGATCTGGTCGCGAAGCGAGATCGTGGGGAACGTGACGGGCAGCTGGGCCTCCCCGGTCCTGGGCCATACCGTGATGCTCGGCTGGCTCCGGCGCACACCGTTCCCCGAGCGCGTCGAGATCGATGGCCGCGAAGCCGTCGTCAGTTCGACCCCCTTCTACGACCCGGAGGGCCAGCGTGCGCGCGCCTGATCGACTAGGGGGCATGCGCGTCGTCGCCGCCCCCGATGCCATCGACCGCGCGATCTGGGTCGGCCACGACGTCACCGTCCTGCGGTTCGCTCCGGATGACGCGTTCGGGCTCGGCGCGCGCGGCGTGGAGATCGATGACGAGCATGCGATCGTGGAGGCCGAGGTCGGCTTCGTCGGAACGTGGCTCGCGCCGGCCGAGATCGAACGCCATACGGAGTGGCAGCTCCCGACCGAGCGACCGGCATTCGCCCAGGGTTCGATCGCCGGTGTCCCCTCGAAGGTGTGGCTGCCTGACGACGGTGAGGCGCTCCTGATCACGGCCGCGGCGTACGCCGAAGAGATGGCCGGCAGACTGCGGGCGTCGCGATGAGCGAGTACACCGAGACGCTGCTGCCGATCCGCTGGCACGAACGGCGATCGAGCTACGACGTCGTCATCGTCGGCGGCGGCGGCCACGGCCTGTCCACGGCGTACTACCTCGCCACGCGCCACGGCATCACGAACGTCGCCGTCCTCGAGGCCGACTACATCGCCTCCGGCAATACCGGCCGCAACACGACGATCATCCGGGCCAACTACGGGATCCCCGAGGCGGTCCGGTTCTACCAGCACAGTCTCGAGTTGTACAAGGGCCTGGAGGCCGAGACCGGGGCCGCCATCCTGCACCAGACCAAGGGCATCATCTGGCTGGCCCACACGGAGACGGCGATGCGCACCGAGCGCGCGCGCTGCCTGCTCAACACGGCCTGCGGGGCG
>JACCVB010000016.1 GCA_013698385.1 Chloroflexota bacterium | reverse complement strand
CGTCGGACTCGCCCTCGATCGTGACGCGCGGGATCCACGACAGGGATCGTGGCATCCACCAGTTCCACTCGCCCAGGAGGCGCATGGACGCGGGCAGCAGGACACTCCGGATCAGGGTCGCATCCAGAAACACCGCCACCGCCAGACCGAAGCCGAGCTGCTTGATGATCGTCAGCTCCAGGGTCACGAAGACGGCGAACACCGCGACCATGATCGCCGCGGCACTCGTGATCGTGCCGGCCGTGATGGAGATGCCCCGTTCGACGGCCGCGTCGGAGTCGAGCCCGCGATCGCGGGCCTCCTTGATCCGGGCCAGGATGAAGACGTGGTAGTCCATCGATAGTCCAAACAGGATGGTGAAGATGAAGACCGGGATGAACGCTTCGATCACCCCGGGCTTCACATTCAGCAGGTCGGCGCCGAAGCCCTCCTGGAAGACGAGCACGAGCAGGCCGTACGCAGCGCCAGTCGAAAGCAGGTTCAGCAGGATCGCTTTCAGCGGGATGACCACCGAATGGAAGGCGACCAGCAACAACATGAATGAGAAGCCGAGCACGAACAGGAAGACGAGCGGCATCCCGGCTTCGTAGAACCCGACGACATCGGCGGTGTAGGCGGCATCGCCCGTCACGAACGCATCGACGCCACCGAGCCCCCCGAAGACGGCCGGGACGACGTCGCGCCGGACCTCGCGCACGATCTCCCGGTTCGCCGGGTCGTTCTGGCCCCCGGCCATGACATACGAGACCATCGCGACGGAACCGTCCCGCGACGTCTGGGTGTCCACCGGGCCGCTCAGTCCGTCCCGGGCCAGGAGGGTGTCGGACAGTCGCCCGATCGCGGCCTGGGTCTCCGGTCTGTCCGCCTTCGTGACCACGACCTTGAGCTGGAGGGTGGAACCCTCCGGCCACTTCTCGTTCATCAGGTTGATCGCCTGGACGCCATCGACCGAGTCCGGGAAGGTGCTGAAGTCGCCCTGGCCGAGGTGGAGTCGCAGGACGGGCGAAGCGAGCGCGACGAGGATGCCCGCCGACAGGAGGAACGAAAGCACCGGTCGGTGCATCGTCGCCCGGACGACGCGACCCCACGGACCGCTGCCTTCCTCCCGCTGACGACCGATGACCGGCAGCCGAAAGCGATCCACGTTGCGGTCCAGGATCGCGAGCACCGCCGGGAGGAACGTCAGCGATCCCACGATGGAGATGAACACGACGGCGATGGTCCCGATGGCCATCGAGCGAAACAGCGGGTCGTCGAGCAGGAACAGGCCGGCGATCGAGATCATGACCGCCAACCCGGAGAAGAACACCGCGCGTCCGGCGGTACTCGAGGCCACTTCGATCGCGGCCAGTCGGTCGCGACGTCGCCGCTCGGTCCGGAATCGCGTGACCAGGAACAGTGAGTAGTCGACCGCGACGGCGAGGCCGATCAGCACGACGAGCTGGCTCGCGTACGGGCTGACCGGTGCCACGAACTGGCTGTACAGGGCGAGCACCCCGAACGCGGCGAGCAACGAGGTGACAGCGAGGACCAGCGGCACGAATGCGGCCACCCCTGCCCCGAACGCGACGAGCAGGATCGCGAACGTCAGCGGGATGGTGATGCGCAGCGACGAGTCGAGATCCTCGTTGACGAGCGTCGAGATGTCGTCGTTGGCCAGCGAGTTGTTCAGGGCGTGGATGCGCAGGTCCGGATACGCGACTCGAAGGTCCGTCAGGAAGGCCGGCACGGGGACCAGGCGCTCGGCGACCACCGAGCCCTCGCCCGGGACGCGGGTGACGATCCGGACCGTCGTCCGGTCGGGCGACACGAGACCGGCCTCGGGCGGCACGACCAGCGGATCGATGACTTCCTCGAAGGTCGGCGCGGATGCGCCCTCGACGGTCGACACGAGCGCCCTGGCCCGGCCGACGATGTCGCCGATGGCGGCGGCGATCGTGGGGTCGTCCACGGTCGAGCGGGCGGTCGAGACGATGAGGAACAGGCGCTGGCCCGGATCCTCCGTGCCCGACGCATCGAACACCTCGTATGCCCGGCCGGATTCGTACCTGGGGCTGCTGTCGTCCGTGACCGCGTTCTCAGAGGCCGTGCCACCGGCTGCGATGCTGGCCAGGAAGATGCCGATCGTCGCCGCGAACCACAGCCCGAAGATCGGCCAGCGGTGGGCCGCGCTGAACGTGGCGACGCGGACGGTCCACGGGGAACGTGCGTGAGGACGCGCCGGGGTCACTGATTGTCGATCTGGGCGCGCTGCAATCGGCCGGAGAAATCGACGTAGATCGACTTCCATTCGGTGTAGGTGTCGAGCGCGACGTTGCCCGCCTCGCGGTGACCGTTGCCGGTCTCCTTCCAGCCGCCGAACGGGAGGTGCGTCTCAGCGCCGGTCGTGCCGGCATTGACATACACGATGCCCGTCTCGAAGTCGCGCATCGCGCGAAAGGCCGTGTTCACGTCGCGCGTGTAGATGGACGACGAGAGGCCGTAGCGGGTCTGGTTGAGGGCCAGCATCGCGGCGCCGTAGTCCGCCACGGGGATGACCGAGAGGACCGGCCCGAAGATCTCCTCCTGGCCGATCCGGTCCATCGCGCCGACGCCGGCGAAGATCGTCGGCTCGAAGAAGTTGCCGTGGCCGAGGTCGCCGTCCCGGGCTCGGCCGCCACCCAGGACGAGCTCGCCTTCGCTGCGACCGATGTCGACATAGGAGGCGACCTTGTCGACGGCGCCGGCGTTGATCAGCGGCCCGACATCGGTCGACTCGTCGAGGCCCGGGCCCAGGCGCAAGTTGGCGGCGCGCGTCTCCAGCCGCTTCAGCAGTGGCTCGACGACGTCGTGTTCCACGATCACCCGGGAGCAGGCCGTGCAGCGCTGACCGGTCGTGCCGAACGCGCTCCACAGGATCCCGTCCGTAGCGAGGTCGAGGTCCGCGTCGGCGAGGACGACCACGCCGTTCTTGCCCCCCAACTCCAGGGAGAGGCGCTTGAGCTTCGCGCCCGCCTTGGTCGCGATGGACCGTCCCGTCGTTGACGACCCGGTGAACGAGATGACCCCGATGTCCGGGCTGTCCACGATCGCATCACCGACCTCGCCGCCGGAGCCCGTCACGAGGTTGACGACCCCGGCGGGGAAGCCGGCCTCGGCCATCAGTTCGACCAGCAGCGTGGCGCAATGGGGCGTGTCGCTGGACGGCTTGAAGACGACGGTGTTGCCGGTTACGAGGGCCGGCATCATCTTCCAGCACGGGATGGCCATCGGGAAGTTCCAGGGCGTGATGATCCCCGCCACGCCGATCGGCTGGCGGATGGACATCGCCCATTTGTCGGGCAGTTCGGACGGCACGGTCTGGCCCTGCATCCGGCGCCCCTCACCGGCCATCAGGAAGGCGATATCGATGCCTTCCTGGACATCGCCCCGCGCTTCCGAGAGGACCTTGCCCATCTCACGGGCCATCGCCCTGGCCAGGCGCTCCTTGTGCTGGGCCATGAGCGCCCCGAAGGCGTACAGGATCTCGCCGCGCTTGGGGGCCGGGGTGCGGCGCCACATCGGGCCGGCGGTCTCGGCCGCCCGGATCGCCATCGCGACGTCTGCCGCGGTCCCCTGCTGGAAGCGCCCCACGATGTCGCGGCGATCGGCCGGGTTGCGGCTCTCGAACGTCTGGCCGCTGGTGGATTCGCACCACGCCCCGGCGATGAAATGACGGAAGGCGGGGAGCTCGGTGGTGGCCGCGCTCGGCGGCGGAGCGGTCTGGGTCATGGGTCGGAGTGTAGCCGCGTCAGCCCATCCGCTCGACGGCCATGGCCACGGAACCGCCGCCGCCCAGGCACAACGTGGCGAGCCCGTATCGCCCTTCGCGCCGCTGCAGTTCGTGGAGCAGGGTGGCGACGATCCGGGCACCGCTCGCGCCGATCGGGTGGCCGAGCGCGATCGCTCCGCCGTTGACGTTCACCTTGTCCCAGTCGAAGCCGAGGGCGCGCCCGTCGGCCAGCGTCTGGGCGGCGAAGGCCTCGTTGATCTCGATCAGGTCGAAGGCCTCGATGGGCAGCTCGATCCGGTCGAGGAGCCGGCGGACGCCTTCGACCGGCGCGAGGAAGAGCCATTTCGGTTCGACCTCGGCCTGGGCGTAGCCGACGATCCTGGCCAGTGGCGTCA
>JACCVB010000001.1 GCA_013698385.1 Chloroflexota bacterium | reverse complement strand
CGAGATCCGCTCCACCGCCGAGCTCGACCTGCCCGACGAGGACTTCCAGTACAAGCCCGCCGAGCTGGCGATGGCCAAGCAACTCGTGTCGGCGATGACTGCCGACTTCGACCCCGCGCAGTACAAGGACGAGTACCGCCAGGCCCTGGAGGCCGTGATCGAAGCCAAGGTCGAAGGCAAGGAGACGATCGAGATCGAAGCGCCCGAGGAGGGCGGCAAGCTGATCGACCTGATGGCCGCCCTCGAGGCGTCCGTCAATGCGCACAAGGAAGCGCGTGCGGCCGGGGCAGAGAAGCCCGTTTCCGTCGCCGAGGCGCGAGTCGCGCGCGATGCCAAGGCGCGGAGAAGCCGCGACGCCAAGACGACCGAGCCAACGGGGACGACCACGGTGGCGGTGGGGGCAAGGGCGGCCGTTGGCGCCAAGAAGGCCGAATCTCGGTCGAGCGCAAGCAAGGCCGTCGCCGCCAAGCCGGCTCGAAAGCGCAAGTCCGCCTAAGGTCGCGCGCCGTCGCGCGCCCGGACGCGAGCAGGCGCAGCCGGATGACCGCTCTGAGTGATGTCGTTCGGCTACAACAGGCGGGACCATGCCGGCCGGACGCGAGCGGCCGCGGCCGGGATGGCGCCGCCTCGAGCGAGTGCGCCCGGGACGTTGGCTGGCCGCTGCGCTGAGATCGTGGTCGGGACGCCCCGCACCCCGTTCTTGAGCCGAGGGTATGTAGCCGAGCGACATCGCTAGTCAGAGCACCGCCCCGAGGAGGTCCAGAAAGACGCTTCGCAGAGCCCACGTCGAGGCACCGCCGCAGGAGAAGGCCGAGGCTGGCACACTCGCTTGATGCCGCTGGAGGAATATCGCCGCAAGCGCGACTTCGCGAAGACACCCGAGCCGGCGCCCGCCGCGCCCGAGCCGGCGCCCGCCGCGCCCGAGCCCGCGACCGTTGTCGGGCAGGCGAGTCGCTTCGTCGTCCAGCGCCATCGCGCCACGCGCCTGCATTACGACTTCCGGCTGGAGATCGGCGGGGTGCTCATCAGCTGGGCCGTGCCGAAGGGCCCCAGCCTCGACCCGAAGACCCGACGCATGGCGGTCCACGTCGAGGATCACCCGATCGAATACTTCGATTTCGAAGGAGTCATCCCGGCCAAGCAGTACGGGGCCGGCGATGTGATCGTGTGGGACTGGGGCACCTGGCGTCCAGAAGCGCCGACGCTGGACCCCGCGAAAGCCATCAACGACGGGGAGCTGAAGTTCCAGATCGATGGTCAGAAACTGAAAGGCCGTTTCACGATCGTTCGTACCAGCCGACGGCCCGGCACTGCGCCACGCACCGCATTTGAGGATGACGAAGGTGAGCAATGGCTCCTCATCCACAAGCGCGACGATCACGCGGCGACCAGCTGGGACGCGGAGGATTACCCGCAGAGCGTCAAGACGGGCCGCACCAACGACGACGTCAAGGCGGACCGCGACGCGCTGTGGAACGGCGAGGTGCCGGCCACCACCGCCGCCATCGACCTCGCCGGAGCCGTCGCGGTGTCCTTGCCCGACCACATCGACCCGATGCTCGCGACCCTCGCCGCCAAACCGTTCAGTGATCCGGACTGGCTGTACGAGATCAAGTGGGACGGGTTCAGGGTGCAGGCCGTCGTGGATCACGGCAAGGTTCGGCTGTGGACGCGCAACCTGCGCGACGCGGCGACTTACTTTCCGCGGTTGCTCAGCCCGCCGCGCTGGATCGAAGCGGAGCAGGCCATCGTCGACGGTGAAGTCGTGGCCCTCGACGACGACGGTCGGCCCGACTTCAGCCTGCTGCAGACCAGACTCGGTGACACGAGTGGCAAGGGCCTGGTCTACCAGGCGTTCGACCTGCTCTACCTCGATGGTCGATCCCTCCTGGGGGTCCCGCTCGAGGACCGCAAGCGGCTGCTCCAGAGCGTGCTCCGAGATCACCCGCGGGTCCGCTTCGCCGCTCACGTGGAAGGGGAGGGGCTGGCGTTCCACGAGGCGGCGACGGCCCAGGGCCTGGAGGGCATCATCGCCAAGCTTCGCCAGTCGACGTACGAGCCCGGCAAGCGATCGAACGCCTGGCTGAAGCTGAAGATCCGCCCGGAACAGGAGCTGGTCGTCGGTGGCTGGACCGAGGGCAAGGGCAACGCGCGCGATCTCGGCGCACTCGCCGTCGGCGTGTACGAGGACGGCAAGCTTCGGTTTGCCGGGAAGGTCGGATCGGGGTTCACGGCGAAGATCCGGGCCGACCTGCTGGCACGATTGGGGCCGCTGGCGCAGGAGCATCCGCCGTTCGAGCCGCCGCCGCCCAGGGACTACCGCGGGCGGTGGGGCGGCGACCTCGCCGGCATTCGATGGATCCGTCCGGAGCTCGTCATCCGCGCGGAACTCGGTGGCTGGACTCGGGACGGTCACGTCCGCCAGACCGCCTACAAGGGCATCGAGCCGGACCGTGACCCGACCACCGTCGTGCGCGAGATCCCGGTCACCACGACCACCGCGGTCCGGGCCGCCGAGGCGATGGCGTCAGCCTCGCCGGCCTCGACGTCGGCCGCATCGGCGTCGGCGGCTTCCGACGAACTCTCCGCCCTCGAGGCGCTCGGCAAGGAGGGCGTCTGGCGCCTTGGTGGCCACGACGTGAAGCTGACCAACCTGGACAAGCCGCTGTTCGAGGGCCGCGCCGGCGACGCCCCCATCACCAAGCGCGAGCTCATCGCCTACTACGCCCGCATCGCGCCGACGATGCTGCCGCACCTCGCGGGCCGGCCGCTCAACCTTCATCGATTCCCCAACGGCGCCGCCGCGCCCGGCTTCTGGCAGAAGAACCTGCCGGCCAGCGCCCCGACGTGGCTCACCCGCTGGCACGAGACCGGCGTGGACGGCCGGAGCGACCGCGACGCGAACGACCACCTCATCGCCGACGGTCCGGCGGCCCTTGCCTGGCTGGCCAACCAGGCAAGTTTCGAGATCCACGCCTGGACCGGAAGGCTGCCCGACCCGTGGCAGCCGAGCTTTGCCCTCATCGACATCGACCCGGGCGAGAAGACGACCTGGGAAGAAACCCTGGTCCTCGCGCGGCTCTATCGGACGGCCCTGCAGCATCTGGGCGTGCGCGGCTATCCCAAGACGACCGGCCAGCGCGGCATCCAGGTCTGGATCCCGATCGTCCCGAAGTACGACTTTGCGGCCACCAGCGCCTGGGTGGAGCGAATCAGCCGGGCCATCGGCGGCACGGTTCCGGATCTGGTCTCCTGGGAGTGGCAGAAGGATGCCCGCAAGGGTCG
>JACCVB010000376.1 GCA_013698385.1 Chloroflexota bacterium | reverse complement strand
CGCTGGCACCGGATGAAGGGCGACGACACGCGCTTCCTGACGGGGACGGACGAGCATTCCATCAACATCGCCCAGAGCGCCCTGGACGAAGGCCGGAGCGCGCGAGCGTTCGTGGACGAGAAGGTCGGCTACTTCAAGGTCGCGGAGGACGCCCTCGCGATCTCGCCGGACCGGTTCATCCGGACCACGGACCCCGACCACGTCCGGGCGGCCCAGGAGATGGTCCGTCGGGCCCACGCAAACGGGGATATCTACCTCGGCACCTACGAGGGCTGGTACTGCCCGAACGAGGGCTTCCGCAACGCCACGGACGTGCAGGAGACCGCCCGCGGCACGATCTGCCCGAACCACCCCGAGGTGCCCCTCCAATGGCTGACCGAGAAGAATTGGTTCTTCCGGTTGTCGGCCTACCAGGAGCGCCTGGAGCGCCACTACGAGGAGCATCCGGACTTCGTCCAGCCGGACTACCGACGCAACGAGATGCTGGGCTTCATCCGCGGCGGGCTCGAGGACTTCTCGATCTCGCGCGAGCGGACGCCTGGCGGCTGGGGCATCCCGTTCCCGATCGCGTCGAACGGGTCGTCATCCCGGCGCGAGGATGGGACGTGGGATCCCGAGGCCGGCGTGATCTACGTCTGGTACGACGCGCTCATCAACTACATCACGGGGGCCGGCTTTCCCGACGACATGGGGGCCTTTGCGCACTGGTGGCCGGCCGACCTGCACGTGATCGGCAAGGACATCGCCCGGTTCCACACGATCTTCTGGCCGGCGATGCTCTGGAGCGCCGGTCTTGAGGCGCCTCGTCGCGTGTGGGTCCACGGCTGGCTGCTCGCCGCCGGGGGGGAGCGGATGAGCAAGAGTCGGGGGAACTTCCTCGATCCCAACGACTTCGTGACGGCGTTTGGCGCGGATGGGGCGCGCTACCTGGTCTTGCGGGAGGTCCCGTTCGGGCGCGACGCGGAGGTGTCCTGGGAGTCGTTCGTGCGGCGCTACAACGCGGATCTCGCGAACGACTTCGGGAACCTGCTCAACCGAACGGTGTCGATGACGAATCGGTACCTCGAGGGCGAGCGCCCCGCGCCGACCGCCGAGGGGCAACGGGATGACGCGGGTGTGCCGCCCGTGTCCGACCTCGCGTCGACGTGGAGCCGGGTCCTGGAGCGCTACCGGGAACGATTGGAAGGGTGCGCCCTGGACGACGCGCTGGCCGAGCTGTGGGGCGTGGTCGGGGCCGCCAACAAGGTCGTCGACGCGGAACAGCCGTGGGTCCTCGCCAAGGCAGTCAAGGACGGTGACGAGATCGCGGCCGCGCGGCTCCGAGCCGTCCTTGGGGAGCTGCTGGAGGCGTGCCGGCTGGTGGGCCTGGCGGTCGCCCCGTTCATGCCGGGCGTGGCGCCGCGTGTGCTCGCGCAGCTCGGGTACGCGTTCGACTACGGAGCGGACGGCAATGGCGGGCCGCCGATCCTCGAGGAACTGCGCTGGGGCGCGCACGGTGGGGAGCCAGGCCGGGTCAGCGCACCAGAGCCGCTCTTCCCGCGCCTGGACCTGGAGGTGGCGACCGAGCCCGGCGGCACGACGCCGACCTGACCCGGCCGCCGACCCGCCGACCCGCCTACCATGCCCCGGTGCGGCTGATCGACTCCCACTGCCACGTTAACGCGGACCGCTTCGACGCCGACCTGGACCTCGTCCTCGGTGGCGCCCGATTGGCCGGCGTGGAACGCATCCTCGTTCCGGGCTGGGACCGCGAGTCGAGCGAGCGGGCCCTCGATGTCACGGACCGGTACCCGTGGCTGGACGCGGCCGTCGGCATCCATCCTCACGACGCCGCCACGGCGAGCGCCACGGACTGGACCTGGATCGCAGGGGCCGCCCTGGACCCCCGCGTCGCCGCCATCGGCGAGACCGGCCTCGACTTCGACCGCGTCTTCAGCCCGATCCCGGACCAGTTGACGAACCTGCGGCGGCACCTGGAGCTGGCCCTGGCGACCGGCAAGCCGGCCATCCTCCATTGCCGCTCGGCCATCGGCCGACGGGATGCCCAGGACGCCCTGGCCGAGGAACTGGACCGAGCCGAAGTCGGACGCGGCGACTGGACCTCGGT
>JACCVB010000309.1 GCA_013698385.1 Chloroflexota bacterium | reverse complement strand
GGACCGGTGTGGACGCCCTCGTCGGTCGGGCCGATGGCCGCCGCAGCTTCGTCATCGGCGGCCAGGACGCCTGACCCGTGCACGCCTTCGTCGCGATCGATGACGAGCGTGCCCAAACCGGCCGCCTCGAGCGCAGGGCCGAAGGCGTCGATGTCGCCGACGAGCACGATCGCGGCGCGATCGACGTGCAGGTGGTCGCGCGCGGCCGCTGCCACGGCAGCGATATCGACCGCTTCGATGCGCGCCCGGTAGTCGATCAGCTCGTCGATCGAGAGGTCGTGGACGGCGAGACCGGCCAGCGCGCCGGCGACCGCGCCGGCCGTCTCGAACCGGAGCGGGAAGACGCCGATCAGGAAGTCGCGCGCCGCCGCGAGCTCGCTCGCTTCGACCGGCGCATCGCGCATACGCTCGAGCTCGGCGATCGTGTCCAGGATGGCCGGGACGGTCACTTCCGTGTTCACGGCCGCGCGGGCGCTGAACGGGCCGGCACCGCGCCGCAGGTCAAAGCCGGCGCCCGCGCCGTAGGTGTAGCCCTTGGCCTCACGCAGCTGCATGTTCAGGCGCGAGTTGAACAGCCCGCCCAGGATCGCGCTCATGACCGACAGCGCGTGAAAGTCCGCGATCCGCCGCGGCAGGCCGCGATGACCGATCCGGATCTCCGTCTGGACCGAGCCCGGTCGATGGACGACGCGGACGATCCGACCGCTGCCCGACGCGGTGTCGAGACCGACCGACCGGCTCGTGGGCGCCGGTGCGCCCGACGGCGCTGCCCAGTCGCCAAGCAGGGACTGGGTGAGAGCGGCGACGTCCAGACCGCCGAGATCGCCGGCCACGACGAGCGTCGCCCGTGCCGGATCCTGGGTTCGCCCGTAGGCCGCGCGCAGGACGTCGGCATCCAGGCCCGCGACGGTCTCGCGGGTGCCGCCCGCCGGTCGATGGTATGGCGCGTCCGAGGCGTAGACCGTGCCGATGAACGTCTCGTCGGCCCGGCGGCGCGGGTCGGCCTGGGCCTGGAGGAGGTCGTTCAGCCGCTCGTCCCGCAGCCGCTCGACGTCGTCCGCCGGGAACGTCGGCCGGAGCAGGACCTCCGCGAGGAGTTCCATCGCCGGGGCCAGGCGTGACGCCGGGACGTCCAGGCTCAGGCTCGTCGCGTCCCAGCCGGCCTCGGCGTGGAGCGAGGCACCGAGTCGTTCCGCGGCCTCCGTCAACGCGATGGCGTCATACCGTTCCGTGCCCTCAGTCAGGGCGCGGGCGGCCATCACGGCCGCACCGGCCTGCTTGGCGGGCTCATCCGCCGACCCGACAGGGAGGATGACCGTGGCGCTGACGAGCGGCCGACCGGGCAGGTCGGCGACGAGCACGGTCAGGCCGTTATCCAGTCGCGTGCTGGAGACCGGCGGGAAGTCGTAGGGTCGCGGCGTGCCGGGCTTCGGACGGTCGAGGACCACGGCGCCGTCGCGGCGCGGCTCGACGTCGATCGTGTCGGCCGTCATGCGGCCACCTCCTCATCGCCGGTCTCGGCGGCGTCGGTACCGGCGTCGTCAACCTTGAGCACGTCCGTTTCCGCGGGCGGTTCGCTGGGCAGGTAGGTCAAGACCATTCGGTTGTCCGTTCGGAAGGTCGCTCCGGCGACTTCGAGGATGGCCGCCGAAGTCACCGCCAGATAGCGCGGCAGCATCGCGTTGATCAGCCCCGGATCGTCGAACAGGGTGGCGTACGTGGACAGCCGGTCCGCTCGCTCCTCGACCCGCTGGAGGGAGCCGAGCTCGTCGGTCTCGATCAGGGCGAAGGCGCGTGCGAGCTCGTCGTCGCTCACGGGCTCGACCGCGAGGCGCTCGAGTTCCTCGAGGTAGGCGGCCTCGACGCGTTCCACCGGCACGCCGGGTCGAACGGTCGCCCAGCCGGCGCAGATCGACGCGCCCCCGATGAACCCCAGCGTGAAGAAGGTCACGTCCTGGGCGATCCGCTCGTCGCGAACGAGCCGGCGATGCAGTCGACTGCCCTTGCCACCGGCGAGGATCTGCCCGGCCACGTCGAGCGCATCGAGGCGCGGATCGCCGTAGACCGGGGCCCGGAACCCGAAGTAGACGCGTGGCAACGGCACCTGATCGTGAACGGTCTCACGGATCTCGCGGCCGAGGATCGGCGGCAGGGAGAGGTCGCCCAGCGGCGGGATGGACGGGTTCGCCGGGATGGCGCCGAAATAGCGCTTGACGCTGGCGCGGACGGCCGCCGTCTCGACGTCTCCGACGACCGAGATCACCGCATTGTTGGGCGCGTAGTACGTCCGGAAGAAAGCCTTGACGTCCTCGACCGAGGCGGCGTCGAGGTCTTCCATCGAGCCGATCGTCGAGTGGTGGTACGGGTGCTCGGGCGGGAACAGGTGGGCCTGGAGCTTCTCCTGCCACGAGCCGTACGGTCGGTTGTCGTATGACCAGCGCTTCTCGTTCTTGACGACCTCGCGCTGGTTGTCCAGGTTCTCCTGGCTAAGCGCCTCGAGCAGCGTCGCCATCCGGTCCGCCTCCAGCCACAGGCCGAGGTCCAGCTGGTGCGACGGGAGCGTCTCGAAGTAGTTGGTTCGGTCCAGCCAGGTCGTACCGTTCATCGTGCCGCCGGCGGCCTGCACGAGCGCGATGTGCTCGGCCTTCGCAACGTGCGCGGAGCCCTGGAACATGACGTGCTCGAACAGGTGCGCGAACCCGGTCTTGCCTGGCTGTTCGTGCTTGGAACCGACGTTGTACCAGACGTTGATGGCCACGACCGGTGCGAGGTGATCCTCGGCGACGATCAGGCGCAGGCCGTTGGCGAGGCGCTCATCGGTGAAGGCGACCTGGGGAACGCTGGTGGGCACACGCGGCTCCTGGGATGCGGTTGAGGGGTGCGTCGATCGTAGCGGGTCCGGGTGGATGACGGCGTCAGCGGGACTTCCGGAGCCCAGGCTCGAGCGGCCACGGGCTCGGGCGGCGCTCAGCCCGTGATGGCGGCCACGGCCCGCGGCCTGCCCGGCTGGGGGACCCACTCCCCGAGCGAGCGCACCTCGGCGAGTTGCGCGGCGATCGCGGGATCCAGGGCCTCGGCCGCGGCGACGGCGGTCTCCATCGCGGTCAGGCACAGGATCCCCTCCCCGGTGGAGGCCAGGCGGATCTCCGCCGCGTCGCGGACGGCACCCGAACGGGGGGTCGGCGTGTTCACGACGAGTCGCACCTCGCCCGACGCGATGAGGTCGAGGATCGGGACCTCGCCACCCGCGACGTCGGCCGGTTCACCCAGCTTGGCCACGGGTGCAGCGGCGTGACCGGCATCGGCCAGAGCCGCCCTGGTGCCGGGCGTCGCGGCCAGTCGATAGTCCGCGGTCGCCAGCGCCCTGGCCAGTCTGGGCAGGAGCGCCTTGTCCCGATCGGCGATGGACAGCAGCGCCAGGGCGCCTCCCTCCCCCGGGGTGGGCGGCACGAGCGCTGCGCCCAGCAACGCCTTGGCCAGGGCCACCCGCGGGTCGGCGTGGATCCCGATGACCTCGCCGGTCGATTGCATGCCCGGCCC
>JACCVB010000339.1 GCA_013698385.1 Chloroflexota bacterium | reverse complement strand
GGGAGGGCCTCGACCTCGCGCTCGTGACGGATGCGGGGACGCCGCTGATCAGCGATCCGGGGGGCGATCTGGTTTCGGCATGGGCTGGGGAGGGCGGGCGGGTGGTGCCGATCCCGGGGGCGTCGGCCGTCCTGGCGGCGGTCGTCGCCTCAGGGGTTGCCGGGCCGCGCTGGGCGTTCGAGGGGTTCCTGCCACGGTCTGGTCGGGAGCGCCGCGAGCGGTTGGCGGCCATCGGCGCGGATCCGCGAGCGACGTTGCTGTTCGAGGGGCCGAACCGGGTCGCGGCCACGTTGCGTGATCTGGCCGACGCCTGTGGCGCGGGACGCCCGGGTGCCGTATGTCGCGAGCTGACCAAACGGCATGAGGCGACCGTGCGCGGTGGTCTCGGCGAGCTCGCGGCTTCGGCCGCCGACGGGCGGATCCCGGCCCGCGGCGAGTTCGTCCTGGTCGTCGGCATGCAGGGCGCATCGAGCGTTGCCCGACCGGCCGATGATGCGGTCACGCTCGATCGGGCCCAGGCGGAGGTCGAGCGGCTGGTCGAGTCCGGCGTGGCTCGCGGGGAGGCGGCTCGGCAGGTGGCCGCGGACACCGGCATCGCGCGCCGGCGGCTGTACGTCGTCCCGGCGTCGGATCGCTAGCAGGCCCGGATCAAGCGGCAGTCGGTCAGCGGGAGTGACCGACTGGCGATGAATGTGCCCAGCCAGTCGCCCGATCCGGCCGGATCTGCGACGAGCCCAGCGCATTCATCGGCGACTCGTTACCCGGAGTGACGATCGGTCGTGGCTCGCGCCTCCGCGACTGCCGACCCCTCCCCAGTTGCAGGCGCGCCCGTCGGAGACGCGGCCTTGCCGTTCCTTGAGGCGCTTGGTCGTTCGCCATCGGTTCCGACGACCTCGGCGTCCGCCCCTTGCAGGGCCGACCGAGCGGCGACGGCGGCAACGGACCCGAGCCGGACCGCCCAGCGCCACTGTGGCCCCGCGACCTTGTCCAGGGCGGCCGCCGTCCGATCGTCCGCCGCGACGTCCACCAGGGCGCCGGCTCCGCTGCGGATGAGCCGACCCAACGACTCGAGGCCGGCCAGCGGCCCCACGATGCCCGCCGTGCCAGGGCTTTCCGCTCCGAGGATCGCCTCGCCGGCCATCGCTCCGACACGTAGATCCCGCTCGACCTGGAGGCGCTGTCGATAGAGGACCTCCCATTCCTCGTAGGGGACCGGGATCTCGGCCAGCGTGTCGTCGATGGCGGCCAGCGTGGCCGCAGACGCGTCGTCAAATCGAGCGGGTTCGTCCGGGCGGTCCGGGTCGGGACGTGCGAGGGCCATGAGTCGATCTTCCACGGCCTGCGCCTCGGCGCTGACGGTGAGGTGGGCTGCAGAGGTTGTCAGTCGGCTGGCCATCGCGGCGCGCGCCCGATTCACCAGCTGTGGCTTGCCGGAGATGAACAGGTCCGTCGGGTAGATCAAGATGTCGAGATCTTTGCCCCGGAGCTGGATCATGCGATCCGGGACGAGTGCCGCCGCACCCGTGCCCGCGACTCGGGCCAGCCAACGCGCCGGCTTCGACATCGCCGCTGGGGCAGCGACCGGCTCGACCTCCAGACCGGCGGCCGTCAAGGCTCCATCTAGGTCGGCCGCGACCGCGTCGTATGCCCCCGGGATGACGACCAGCGAAACGTGCGCGTCGGTCCGGCGCCTGGCCAGGCTGCGTGCCTTGCGCCAGATGGCCAGGCCCGCCAGGAAGAGCAACAGGATCGCCAGAAGGATGGTCAGCGGGTAACCCCGCAGGATCGCCTCGGCCGCCCGGCGAGGGTTGCGCTGTTCGGATGGACTGAGGGCGAGCACAAGGCCGCCCACGATGCCGGGCACTGCCAGTGCTCCGATGAGCATCGCGATCCTGATCGCGGACTCCGGCACGACGTCCTGGTCGGGGACGAACAGAAGAAGCAGCGCTCCCGCATCGGGAAAGACGACGCCGATGAGCAGGACGATCCAGATGACCGAGCCGAACGTGATCCCGAGCAACAGGTACTGCCGAGATGCCGGTACGCGACCGAACAGCAGGGTGCTCGCCCAGCCGAGGGCGGTGGTCAGGATCTTGCCGGCGAATCGGGAACCGAAAGCGAACAGGGTCGCGAGGATGGCCACGGCAACAGGATGGCAGACGATCGCCGGAAGCGCGCCGAGGGCTGGTCGCACGCGATGGCCGTCGCGGGCAGGTCCGGTAGCATGCGGCGATGACCGCCGGCAACCCGCCCATGAAGCCCGGACCCAGTGGCGGCCTGCCGATCCTGGGCCAGCTCTCGAACGTCGCGCGGATCGCGGTCCTGGGCACCCTCGGCTTGAGCGTCGCGGCCATGGCCCTCGACTTCGGCCTGCATGCGGACGAGACCGTCGTGTTTCTCGTCGCCGCGGCGGCCATCCTCGGTCTTGCCTGGGTGGTCGGCCTATCCACGGAGCGCCTCGGCTCGCTCACCGGCCCGCAGGTCGGTGGGATCCTGAACGCCACCTTCGGCAATATCGCCGAGTTGATCATCGCGTTCTTCGCCCTGCAGGCCGGCCTGATCGACGTGGTCAAGGCCTCGCTGACCGGCTCCGTGATCGGCAACCTGCTGCTCGTCCTGGGCGCCAGCGTGCTCGTCGGCGGGCTTCGTCACGGGACCCAGACGTTCAGCCCGAAGATCGCCGGCTCGAATGCCGCTCTCCTCGTCGTTGCGGTGATCGGCCTGTTCGTGCCCGCGGTCTTTGCCTTCACGACGAGCGAGTCCACCCAGGGCACGCGGACCGAGGAGTCCGTGCTGGTGGCCGTGGCCCTCATCGTCGGCTACGTCCTGTCGCTGATCTACCAGTTCACCCATGCGTCGGAGACGCTGGGCGGCCACGGCGAGCCGACCGGCCACGGCGGGCCGGCCTGGACGACTCGGATCTCCATCGTCGTGCTGCTCATGGCGGCGGCGCTGCTGACCGTCCTGTCCGAGATCCTCGTCGGCGCGATCGACGGGTTCATCGAGTCCTTCGGCCTGACCCCGTTCTTCGTCGGCGTCGTCCTGATCCCCACGATCGGCAACCTGGCCGAGCATCTCGTCGCCGTCCAGCTCGCGGCCAAGGACAAGATGGAGTTCGCGATGGCCGTGAGCTTCGGATCCAGCCTGCAGGTCGCGCTTTTCGTGGCGCCGGTGCTCGTGCTGCTCGGTGCCTTCCTCGGTCAGCCCATGGACCTCGTCTTCACGCCCCTGGAGGTGACCGCGGTCGCGGCGGCCGTGGGCATCAGTGCGCTGATCGCCCTCGATGGCGAATCGAACTGGCTGGAAGGGGCGCTGCTCGTGATCGTCTACGTCATCCTCGCCGTCTCGTTCTTCGAGTTCGTCTGACGGCCTCGTTCCCAGCCTGACGACGCCACGGGCAAGCGAGGGCAACCGCGCGGGAGGGGGATCCGCGCCGTCGCCTCGATGGAGGGAACAGGAGCCAGCGGTCAGGCCGCGACGGCGCCCTCGTTGTCTTCGCCGTCCTCATCGTCGTCATCGGGCCCCGCCGATCCGACATAGGACTCGGCCATCGGCTCGCTCGGTGCCGCCTCGCCGAAGGCCTGCGCCTGGGCCACAAGGGAGTCCGCGGCCTGCTGGGCCTCGTAGTCCTTCTTGCGGCGACCGGAAAGCATCTCGACGTGCGAGGCCACGATCTCGGTCTTCCAATGCCGCTGTCCGCGATCATCGTCCCAGGAGCGGGTCTGCAGGCGCCCTTCGATGGCGATCTGCTGGCCCTTACCAAGGTAGGTGCCGGCGATCTCCGCCAGCCGGTCCCAGGTGACGACGGGGTGGTATTCCGCCTTCTCGCGGCCACCTCCGATGAATTCGTTGCTGGCAACGGTGAACGTCGTGACGTTCTTGCCGCTGGCCAGGCTGCGCATCTCCGGGTCGCGTGTGAGGCGCCCTGTGAGCAGGACCTTGTTCACGGTCCGATCTCCTTCCCGGTCGGCCGGTTGCACCTGGCTCGACCCTGCGTCTCCGGCGGGATGACACAGCGGACACTAGCGGGGGGCGCTCATCCCGCACGTATCCCGGACTTATCCGCGGCGCTCTCGGCCGAGTACGCGTCCTGGTCGGTCCACCGACGACGCCGCGGTCCCGCGTCCATGCCACTCGTGGACAAATGGACGCCGGGGCTCGGATGCGCATCCGAGGTCGCGACCATGGCCAGGACGGTCTGATCCGGTTCAGGGGCCACGGACCCGTACAGGTCACAGAAGAGTTCCACGAGTTCCGGGTCGAACTGCGTGCCGGCATGCAGACGCAACTCCGCCAGCGCCGCCTCATGCGTGACCGCCCGCTTGTAGGGGCGGTCGT
>JACCVB010000302.1 GCA_013698385.1 Chloroflexota bacterium | reverse complement strand
CCGCCCTGCCACGCCCCGTGTGCGGCGAGCAGTGCCCGGCGCAGGACCGGCGCGGCGGCTCGCTCGGCCGGTGAGAGATGGACGTTGCGGGAGGAGAGCGCGAGGCCGTCGGGCTCACGGACCGTCGGGCAGGTGACGACCTGGGGCCTGATCGCGAGGTCGCGCGCCATCTGCGCGATGACCATGACCTGCTGCGCATCCTTCTGCCCGAAGTACGCGCGGTCCGCACCCACGAGGTCGAACAGGATCGCGACCACCGTGGCCACGCCGTCGAAGTGGCCGGGCCGGGCCGCGCCCTCCAGCGGCTGCGCGACCGCCCCAACGGACACCGTCGTGTCGAACCCCGGCGGGTAGATCTCGTCGACCTCCGGTGCGAACACGAGATCGACCCCCTCGCCCTCGCAGATCGCGAGGTCGCGAGCCTCGTTGCGGGGGTATTTCGTGTAATCGGTCGCGACGTTGAACTGGCGGGGATTGACGAAGATCGTGGCCACGACCGTGCCGTTCTCCGCTCGGGCTCGAGCCATCAGCGCCCGATGCCCATCATGCAGCCAGCCCATCGTGGTCACGAGGCCGATCGGCCCGGGTGGGGCGGCCAGCGCCTCGCGCAGCGCGGCCCGGGTGCGGACGACGCGCATCAACCGGCGGGGTGGCGCGATCGACGGGAGCGCCGATACAGGTTCAGCGCTTCGTTCAGAGGTCGCGGTCGAGCGGGATGCCACCGACCGGGATCTCGCCCGAGGCCCGATCGTGCGCGCCGCGGCCAAGGACGTGATCCAGCACCTCGTCGTCCATCCGCACGGTCTCGGCTTCTCCCGGGAACGTGCCTGCCTCGACGTCTGCCGCGTAGGCACGAGCCGCCGCGTCGATCGTTGCGCCGAGCTGCGCGTAGGGCCGGGCGTGCTTCGGGATGAAGTCGCCCAGGCCGAGCAGGTCCGTCACGACCTGGACCTGGCCGCTGCAGCCCGGACCGGCGCCGATGCCGATCGTCGGGATCCGCAGGCGCTCCGTGATCGCTGCAGCCAGCTGCGCCGGAACGAGTTCCAGGACGATCGAGAAGGCCCCGGCCTCCTGGACCGCCAGCGCATCGGCCAGCATGCTCCGGGCCTGATCGCGGCTCCGGCCCTGGACCTTCGGCCGGCCACCGGTACCGCTCATGGCGAGGCCCGCCTGGGGTGTCCAGCCGATGTGGCCCATGACCGGGATGCCGGCCTTGACCAGGCCCTCGATGATCCGGGCGGAGCGAACGCCGCCCTCGACCTTGACCGCCTGCGCCCCTGCCTCCTGGAGGAAGCGGCCGGCGTTGTCGAGCGCCTCATCCATCGAGGCGTAGGTCAGGAACGGCATGTCGCCGATGACCATCGCGCGCTGCGTGCCGCGCACGACGGCCTTTGTGTGGTGGACCATCTCCGCCATCGTGACCCGCACGGTCGATTCGTAGCCGAGCATCACCTGGCCCAGCGAATCGCCGACGAGGATGAGCGGGATGCCGGCCCGGTCGAGGATCTGCGCGGTCGGGAAGTCGTAGGCCGTGAGCATCGGGAGGCGCAGGCCATCGGCGTGGCGCTTGGCGATGTCGGCGACGGTCAGCCGTCGTAGGGCGTCCGTGCTGGCACTCATCTCGTCTCCGTGTGTTCGGGCTGCTTCCGGCCAGTCTGGCGTTCGGGGCTGCGGTCGTCCAGCGATCGGGCCACGCGATCGAGCAGCCGGTCCGCGACCTCCCGTTTCGGGAGCATCGGCAGGTCCTCGCGGGAGCCGTCGGCCGCGAGCAGCGAGACCCGGTTCGTTTCGCTCCCGAAGCCCGACCCGGGCTCCGCGACATCGTTGGCCACGAGCAGGTCCACGCCCTTGCGCTCGAGTTTGCCGGCTACCCGATCGAACGACCCGGTCTCGGCGGCGAATCCGACGAGGAATGGCCGGGGGACGGCGCCGCGAACCAGCGCCGCGACCTCTGCGAGGATGTCCGTGGTGGGTTCCAGGGCAAGGGTCAGGCCGGTGCTGCGCTCCAACTTGCGGTCCGCTGGGCTGGCCGGGCGGAAATCAGCGACCGCCGCGGCCATGACCAGGGCATCGAACCCGCCCGTGCCGGCGGACCCGTCGGACGCCTTCACCAGCCCGAGGAGGGCGGCACGAAGGTCCGCCGTGGACTCGACCCGCACGACGTTCGCCTCCGGGGAAAGCGCGACCTCCAGGTTCGCCGCGACGACCGTCACCCGGGCGCCCCGATCCAGGGCCGCGGCGGCGATGGCCGCACCCATCCGCCCCGTGGAGCGGTTGCCGATGAAGCGCACGGGGTCGATCGCCTCGCGGGTCCCGCCGGCGGTCACCACGATGTGTCGACCCTCAAGGTCGGCGTCGCGCGCGGACCGGACCAGCGGCGGCCGAGCCTCCGCGCCCGGCACCCGTACGGCCGTCGTGCCGACTACAGCGACGATCGCCTCCACGATCTCGGACAGCTCCGCCAGCCGACCCTGTCCGGACTGACCGGATGCCAGCGGACCGCTGACCGGCTCCACGATCCGGTAGCCGAAGTCGTCGCGCAACCGCTGCGCATTGGCGACGGTGGCCGGGTGGGTCCACATCTCCCCGTCCATCGCCGGGGCGACGACGACGGGCGCGGAGGTCGCCAGGCAGGTGGCGGTCACCACGTCACCGGACAGCCCATGGGCCATGGAGGCCAGCCAGTGCG
>JACCVB010000306.1 GCA_013698385.1 Chloroflexota bacterium | reverse complement strand
GTCGCGGCCGGCTGGCGTCGGCGGTTCGAGCCGCTGGTGATCGGCATCACCGGGAGCATCGCCAAGACCTCCACCAAAGAGGCGGTCGCGGCCGTCATCGGGTCCACCCGTCGCACGCTTCGCAGCGAGGGCAACCAGAACAACGAGGTCGGCCTGCCGCTGACCGTGTTGCGGCTCGGGCCGGAGCACGAGGCCGCCGTTCTCGAGATGGGCATGTACGTCGGCGGGGAGATCGCGGAGCTTGCCCGGATCGCGCAGCCCGCGATCGGCCTGGTCACGGCCGTGCAGGCGGTCCACCTGGCCCGGATCGGAACCCTCGAGGCCGTCGAGCGGGCCAAGGGTGAACTGCTGGAGGCGCTGCCGCGGAGCGGGGTGGCGATCCTCAACGGAGATGATCCGATCGTGTCGCGGATGGATCGGCGGACCGTCGCTCCGGTCTTGCGCTACGGCTTCGGACCGACCGCGGACGTTCGGGTCGAGGCGCTCGAGTCGGCTGGCTTCTCCGGGATGCGCTTCCGACTCCGGACCCCGAGCGGTACGAGCGATATGGCGATCCCGAGCCTCGGCCGGCTTTCGGCGCACAACGCGGCGGCCGCGGCCGCGGCCGGCATCGCCGCCGGCCTGCCCCTCGACACGATCGTCACAGCGCTGAGCGCCGGCTGGTCGGCGGCGCATCGTGTCCAACTCGTTCGGCTGCGCGGGATGACCGTGGTGGATGACAGCTACAACGCGTCGCCGGGTTCCGTCCTCGCGGCCCTCGACCTGCTGAGCGACCTGCCCGGCCGCCGGGTCGCCGTGCTTGGCGAGATGCTCGAGCTGGGTGACGACCATGTGGCGGGTCATCGGAAGGTCGGCGAGGCGGCCGCGGCCACCGCGGACCTGCTGATCGTCGTCGGACCGAATGCGGGCGGCATCGCGGACGGAGCCGCCGCCGGTGGCCTGGATCGGGCGCGGATCCAACACGTGAACGACGCGGAGACGGCGGTGGATGCGCTTCGCCCACGCCTTCGGGAGGGCGACGTGATCCTGGTGAAGGCGTCTCGCGGGATCGGGCTCGATCGCCTCGTGGACGCGTTGCGGCTGGAGCTCGGCGAGGTGGTCACGTGACCGTCGAGCTCATCCAGGGTTTGCTCCTGACCTTCGCCCTGATGGTGATCCTGATGCCGCCGTATATCCGGTTGCTGCAGGCGATCGGCTTCGGCAAGCGGATCCGCCAGGACGGGCCGGAGACGCACTACGCCAAGGAAGGCACGCCCACGATGGGCGGTCTGCTGATCGTCGGGGTCGTGCTCGGGATCTACTTCTTCCTGCGTCCCCAGGGTCCGGACGCGTCGACCTTCGCGCCGATCGCAGCCCTCGCCGGTGTCGGCCTGCTGGGCGCCTTCGATGACTACCTGAACGCGCGCACCGGCGAGGGCATCAAGGCCCGCCAGAAGCTGATCTGGTTGACCGTCGTGGCGTTCGTGGCCGCTTACAACATCCAGCGAACGTACGCCATCACGGCCATCGCGGTGCCGTTCGTCGGTGCCGTCAATCTTGATCCGGCGCTCTACATCCTGTTCGGGGCGTTCGCGATCATCGCCACCGCGAACGGAGTCAACCTGACGGACGGCCTGGACGGCCTGTCCGGGGGCACGGTCGCGATCTCCTTCGTCGCCTTCATGTTCATCGCCCTGCTCAACGTCCCGAACCAGGCGAACCTCGCTCTGCTGTGCGCGCTGATCATCGGGGCGCTCCTGGGCTTCCTCTGGTTCAACGTCCATCCGGCCCAGATCTTCATCGGCGACTCGGGGGCGCTGTCGCTCGGGGCGACCCTGGCCGTCACGGCCCTGATCACGGGCCAGATCCTGGTCCTGCCCTTGATCGGGATCATCTTCGTGGTGGAGACGGGCTCGGTCATCCTGCAGGTCGCGTACTTCCGGCTGACCGGGGGGCGCCGCCTGTTTCGGATGAGTCCGATCCACCATCACTTCGAGCTTGGCGGCTGGGACGAGGAGAAGATCACCATCCGCTTCTGGATCGTGGGGATCCTGGCCGCGCTCCTCGGGGTGACCCTCTTCCTGGCCACGCTCCAGCGATTGCATTGAGCCGCCTCCAGATGGTCCACCCGATGACGATCGATCCCGCGGCGCTGACGCTCGACGCGCTGCGCGGCGGACTGCTGCGCGACCGACCCGTCACCGTCCTCGGCCTCGCCCGCAGCGGTGTCGCCTTGACCCGCTTCCTCACCGACCAGGGTGCCCGCGTGACGGTCTACGACGGTCGGGCCGCGGAGCGACTGGCCGAGGCGATCGCAGCCCTCGGGGATCGACCGGTCCGGCTCGTGCTCGGCCCGCACGAGGATCCCGCGCGTTCCTGGGAGGGCGCCGCCCTGGTGACGACGTCGCCGGCCATCAGCCCCGACTTCCCGACGACGGAACCGCGCCTGCGCGCGGCGCTGGGCCGGTTGGTCGCCGTACGACGGGCTGGGGACACGGACGCCCCCGCCCTGGTGTCCGAGCCGGACCTCTTCCTGCGCCTGTGCCCGGCACCGACGATCGGCGTCACCGGGACGAAGGGCAAGACCACGACCTCATCACTCATCGCCGCCATCCTGGCCTCAAATCCATCCCATCCGGTCGTGCTCGGGGGCAACATCGGGACGCCGATCGTGGAACGCCTGCCGGACCTGACACCCGACCACCGCGTCGTCTACGAGCTCTCCGAGCTGCAACTGCCGACCCTTTCGCGGGGGACGACCGTCGCCGTCTACACGAACGTCACCGCGGACCACCTGGATCGCCACGG
>JACCVB010000289.1 GCA_013698385.1 Chloroflexota bacterium | reverse complement strand
AGTAGCGGTCGATATCGGCATTGACGTACGACGCCGCGAAGAAGCAGGTGACGGCCACCGCCACCCCGGACAGGAGTGCGTAGCGCGGCCGAGCCACGACCGTCGCCGCGAATCCGATCGGGATGAGTCCCGCGAGCGGGCCGAACCCGGCGACCGTCCGTCCGATGAGCGCCAGGCCCTTCAGGTCCAGGTCCTGGAACGGCGATTTGAGACTTTCCTGGAACTGCTCGGCAAGGACGACGTACCAGATCCCGTCCCACGTCTCGGGATGGCCGTAGACCAGGGGCGCCCGGAACGGTCCGGCCCGCAAGGGGAGCTCCAGGTAGACGAGCACGACGGTCGCGGCGAGGGCCCCGAGGCAGGCCAGGACCAGGCGCCAGCGACGGATGATCGCGGGCTGGACCCCGATGACGTACAGGCCGACCGCTGGCACGAGCAGCAGCGTCAGGGAGTGATTCCCGACAGCCAGCCCGAAGACGACCGAGGCCGCCACGAGCGCCCGGTCCGAGTGCGACTGCTCCCAGGCCACGAGCAACCGGACCAGGATCGCCAGGAGAGCCAGATGCAACGCGTGGGTCTCCGCGTGGGTCCCGATCTTCCAGACGATCGGAGTGAGCGTCAGACCGACACCGGCGAGGACCCCGAGGGCCGTCGAGCGGGTCAGGGAGCGGACCAGGTCGACGATCACGCCGGCCGCTACTGCCACGCACAACGCTGCGAGCAGGTTCATCCGGAACGCCGGGTCGCCCAGCGGCTGGAGGACGACCGAGGCGAACCAGCCCAGCAGGACATAGGTCGGGAAACCGGTCGGGTGGGCCGTGCCCATCAGCGGCCCGACCGATTGCAGCTCCGCGGTGTCCCAGTAGGCGAGGCCGGGCAGCAGGGCGATCCGGGTCAAGCCAAGGGCCAGCAGGCCGACCCCGAGCGGGGCCAGCAGGACGCCGGCCGGCACGAGCCGGCGCTCAGGGAGCAGGTTCGACCGATGGCCTGCCTCGGGATCCACCGGGCGACCCTGTGCTACGCTCCGATTCACCTTCCACGCTCGTGCAGGAGCCGTTCCCGGTGACTGGCCCCGCTTCCGGTGGGTCCGAGCGGGGCGCAGGAACGCCATCACGGTCGACCGGGACGCAGGGAGCCGTCGGCGCGATCCTGATCGTCCTCGCGCTCGGTCTCGCCCTCCGACTCATCATCGCATACCTGCTCCCGGGCTCCGGCTTCGGGGTGGACCTGGGCGCATTCCAGTTCTGGGCGTCCAACCTTGCGTCGGAAGGCCTGAACGGCTTCTATCAGCGCGACTTCTTCCACGACTACACGCCCGGCTACCTCTACGTCCTGTGGATCGTGGGCGTCGTCGCGAACGCGCTGGGCGGAGGCATCGGTGACCTGATCAAGGTCCCGCCGATCATCGCGGACCTCGCGATCGGCTACCTCGTCTGGTCCATGGTCCGCGAATTGGGCGCGCGCGATCGGCTGGCATTGCTGGCGGGCTTCGTCGCCGTGATGAACCCGATCTCGTGGTTCGACAGCGTCGTCTGGGGCCAGGTCGACTCGGTCGGCGTCGTCTTCCTGCTGCTGGGGTTGCGCGCGCTGTGGCGAGACCAGCCGGAGCGTGCGGCCGTCTTCACGGTCATCGCGGCCGTCATCAAGCCACAGCTCGGGATCCTCGTGCCGCTCGTTGCGATCGTGACCATCCGGCGAGCGCTGTGGCCCGTGACGACCGAGGAGGGACAGATCCCGACGAACGATCGCAGGACGGCGCACCCGGTACGGATCCTGACCACCGGTCTCGCCGGGTTTCTGACGGCCGTCGCCCTGTGCCTTCCGTTCGGACTGTCCGTCCTGGATCCTGCGCCAGGCTTCCCATTCTTCACCTCCGGCCTGATCGACCAGATCGTCATCGCGGGCGGCGGATACCCGTACCTGACCGTGAACGCCTACAACCTGTGGGCGATCGTGCCGGGCGACCTCGGGGAGAGCCTGGCCAGCAGCGGCGCGTGGATCTGCGATGCGTCCGGCCTGGCCGCCGAAAGGTGCGGGTCCGGCGCGGCCGTGTTCGGGGTCGTGCCGGCCGTGCTCGTCGGGGCCGTCCTCCTGCTCGGATCGATCGCGCTCATCCTGTGGACCGCCGCGCGGCGTCCCGATCGACTGACGCTGCTCGTCGCGCTGGCCCTGATCGCCCTCGCCTTCTTCGCGCTGCCGACCCGCGTCCACGAGCGATACGGCTATCCGTTCTTCGCCCTCGGGGCGATCCTGCTGGCGGTCTCACCGCGCTGGCGGATGGCCTACGTCGTCTTGTCCGTCGCGACGTTCCTGAACCTGTACGTGGTCCTGACCACGCTCTACCCGGATAACCCGTCCGTCGCGGATTGGTTGGGGATCGGTGAGTCGATCCGATCCCAGGTGGGGGTCTCCCTCATCGCCCTGATGCACACGGGGGCCCTCATCTGGGGCCTGTTCCAGCTCAGGGCAGGCCGACGTGAACGCCCGGCGGCCGAGGTCGAACGGTCGAGGCCGCTCCCCGCAGCGACCGTCCCGGTGTCGACACCGGACTGGCCGGTCGACGAGGCGCCGCCAGTGGCGGACTTCGACCGACGCGCCTTCGTGCCGCGGATCCCGAGTCGATCGTACGGCCGCTCCTTCATCGAACTCGGCATCGTGGGTTGGTTGCGCGATCGCTGGGCCGAGCGTCCGGTCCGCGCCGACCGAAGTCGATTGCTCCGATCCGAAGAGGGCGGTCGGTTCGACCGGCTCGACGTCTGGCTGCTGGTCGTCCTCGTGCTGGCCAGCCTGGGATTGCGGACCTTCCGCCTGGCCGAGCCGTACCAGATGCACTTCGACGAGGTCTACCACGCGCGGACGGCGACCGAATTCCTGCAGGCGTGGCGCTACGGCGAATCTCACGATATCTACGAGTGGACCCACCCGCACCTCGCCAAGTACCTGATGGCGGCGGGACTCGTGCTGTGGGGCGAGGACGACGTCTCCGCGACGGGCGACCTCGACGTGACCGCGCGGGCGGTCGCGATCGAGCCCCGGCGCGACGATGCCGTGACCGGTCAACGGGCCGGCGAGCGGGTCCATATCGCGACCGGCGAGGTGATCCGCACGGACGACCTGCGCACCCGGGCCACGATCGCCACGGTGGCGGCCGTCGGGGCCGGCGCACTGGCGATCGACGGCGCGACGGAGCGGCTGATCGTCGGCTTCGACGACGGACGGGTCGCATCGCTTGACCTGGCGTCCGTCGGGCCGGGCGCGCTTGACGGCGCGGCGGAGCTGACGCCCATCCTGACCCTCGACCACCCGATCAGCCGGATGCTGGTGACCGAGGATGGGACCACGCTCGTCGCCGCATCCGACACGCGCCTGAGTACGGTCGACCTGGCGACGAACGAGGTGACCGGCACGGTCGACCTGCCGGGGATCGCCGACCTGTCGACCGCCGGCTCGGGCGCGTCCCTGGTCGCGGCCGGAGCAGCGGTGGAGGTGCCGAGCGCCGCGGCGACGACGCTGGCCGAGCTGCTGGGTGGCGACGCGGTCGACTACGAGGCCCGGCTTGCCGCGACGCCGGGCCCGGGCGGCCAGGTCGTCATCGGGCCACCTGGCGACAAGGACACCCGGACCAAGGTCGAGGCGGCGATCGCCGACGGCCGCCTGGCCGGCCTCGAGATCGTCGACCTCCCGCGGATCGCGGTGGCGACCTCGGACGGGGTCTCGCTCATCGATCCCGCGACGGCCGACGTCTCGAGCTCGGTCGCGATCAAGGGCGGTGCACACGGGCTCGCGATGGTCACCGGCATCGACGATCCGAAGCTGTACGTGAGCGCCGGAACGGCGACCGAACCGACCTACGAGGTGGTCGCCGTCGGTGGCGACCCTGCGGCGAGCGGCCCGGTCAGCGTGGGGTCCCATCCCTTGCCCGGGCTGGGGTCGCGGGTGCTCT
>JACCVB010000288.1 GCA_013698385.1 Chloroflexota bacterium | reverse complement strand
GACGCCGACTACGACGCGATCGGCACCGAGCAGGCCGCCCTCGAGGACAAGATCAACGCCGCCGACGCGTGGAACCTGGAACGCAACGTGGACATCGCGATGGACGCCCTGCGCTGCCCGTCCGACGACGCCGAGGTCGCGACCCTGTCCGGTGGCGAGAAGCGCCGCGTCGCGCTCTGCCGGCTGCTCCTCCAGCACCCGGACCTGCTGCTCCTCGACGAGCCGACCAACCACCTCGACGCCGAATCGGTCGAGTGGCTGGAGCGCTTCCTGGGTGAGTACGCCGGGACCGTCGTCGCCGTCACCCACGACCGCTACTTCCTCGACAACGTCGCGAAATGGATCCTCGAGCTGGATCGCGGCCGCGGGATGCCGTTCAGCGGCAATTACTCCGGCTGGCTCGAGCAGAAGCTCGATCGACTCGCGAAGGAATCGAAGTCGGTCGACGCGCGCCAGCGCACCCTCGCCCGCGAGCTCGAGTGGGTCCGCATGGGCGCCAAAGCGCGCCAGGCGAAAGGCAAGGCTCGACTCGGCGCCTACGAGAAGCTCCTCGCCGAGGCGAACGACGCCAAGGACCAGACCCGCGAGCTCGAGATCGCCATCCCGCCCGGGCCGCGCCTCGGCGACACCGTCATCGAGGTCAAGGGCCTGCGCAAGGGCTACGGCGATCGCCTGCTCGTCGAGGAGCTGACGTTCTCGCTGCCGCGGGCCGGCATCGTCGGGATCATCGGTCCGAACGGCGCCGGCAAGACCACCCTCTTCCGGATGCTCGTCGGCCAGGAGCAGCCCGACAAGGGGTCGATCGAGATCGGCGACACCGTCCAGCTGGCCTACGTCGACCAGAGCCGCGACGACCTGGACGCGGACAAGACCGTGTTTCAGGAGATCACCCAGGACGCCGAGGTCATCAAGGTCGGTGCGCGGGAACTCCCGGCGCGGGCCTACGTCTCGTCGTTCAATTTCCGCGGAACGGATCAGCAGAAGCTCGTCGGGCAGCTGTCCGGCGGCGAGCGCAACCGGGTCCACCTGGCCAAGCTGCTCCAGTCGGGCGGCAACGTCCTGCTCCTCGACGAGCCCACGAACGACCTCGACGTGGATACGCTGCGCGCGCTCGAAGCGGGCCTGGAATCCTTCCCGGGCTGTGTCGTGGTCATCAGCCACGACCGCTGGTTCCTGGACCGGATCGCGACCCACATCCTGGCCTTCGAGGGCGACAGCCAGGTCCGCTGGTTCGAAGGCAACGTCACCGACTACGAGGCCTTCCGCCACAAGGAACTGGGGAGTGCCGCGGACCAGCCGCACCGCATCAAGTACAAGAAGTTGGTGGCGTAGCCGCTCGGCTCACGGCTCCTTCACGCTGATCCCGTAGCGGGCCTGACCCTTGTCGAACGTGGCGAGGGGCAACGCGTTCGCCGCCACCGATGCCGCGACGATCATGGCGTCCGGGATCGGGCGACCTGGCATGGACCTGGCGCGCACCAGCATCTCCACGAGCACATCCGCCCGCAGACCCAGCATGTTGACGTTCTCGCGTTGGATGAAACCGATGAGGCTATCGATGATGTCGCGTCCCTCGACGGCGTACTGAGAACGGAGGACGTGCGCGCATTCAGCGAGCGCGACGATGGATGCCGCAAGCTCGACCTCATCGTCATCGATGATGGCGGCCGCGCGGGCGGCTTGATCGGTCGGTGTTCCCACCAAGTACCGGACCAGGACCGAGGTGTCGACCCCGATCACACTTGGCGATCCGGGTCCGGCGTCTGCCAGGCGTCTCGTCGCAAGGCGTCCCAGGACTCGTCCGGCGGCAGGCGGCCGACCTTGTCTCGCAGGGCCCCCGCCATCGAGCGCCGGTGCCGGCCGGGCACGACTTCGATCACGATCCGACCATCCTCCACACGTTGGACCGTCTCGTCGCCCGCGTAGATGGCAAGCTCCTCGCGGATCGCCTTCTCGATGGTGATCTGGCCTCGCTCACCGACTCGACTGACCATGATAGGTATGACGATACCTAGTCATATCTGTGGCGTCAATGTCTATTACGATACAGGCCGACCGTCTGCCTCTCGCCCACTCGACTACAGACCCAGGTGCAACCGGAGGGCCGAGTCGAGGCGCACCAAGAGCGCGGCCGGGACCGCGCCGATCTTCGCTCCAAGGCGTTCGACATCGATCGAGCGGACCTGTTCGGCTTGCGCCTTGGAGTCGCGGTCCAGCCCGGTCGCCGCCGCGCTCAAACCGACCTGGAACGGGTAGACCCGTTCGACGTTCGAGGTCACAGGTACGACCGTGATCGTGCCCCTGCCCAGTCTGGTCGTGGTCACATTTGCCGCATCATTGCTGACGATCACCGCTGGCCGGCGCTTGCTGGCCTCGGAGCCGTGTGCCGGATCGAGGTCTACCCAGTGGATATCGCCTCGCCGAATCACCGCGGGAGCCCGTCGCGGACGGCCTCGTCCCACGCGGCATTGTCCGCATCAGCGGCCCACTCGTCCCAAGCGGCCTCATAGGCTGCACTCAACTCGCCCGTCCGGAGAAGTCGGATGGCCTGCTGTAGCGCCGCCGACCGAGACCCCAAGCCGCGTTCCTTCACGTAGTCGTTGAGGAACTCGATGTCATCCCCCGGAAGGCTCACGCTGACTTTCATGGTCGGATGCTACCCCGGTAGGCATCTGGTAGCAAGAGTCATAATCAAGAGGGCTCGGCTCGGCGCGTCCGAGGAACGACATCCGCCCCACCGACGCGCAACGCCGTTCAGCTCTGTGTGGAGCGCTCCTCCCGAGTTCGGCCCATGGCCTCGCCGTAATCCCACACGTCGATGCCGGGCGGCTCGAGGCCGAGGCTGGTCAACGCCGTGCAGACTTGGCTTCGGTGGTCGGTGCCGTGGTGGATGACCTGGGCCAGGCGGAACGCCGTCGGCGCGTGGAACTTCCACTTCTGTCCCTGCTCGTCCTCGCCCTCCTCGACCAGGTCGGCGTCGGGGTCCTGGTTCGCGTCGAGCACGGCCGTCCAGGCCCCGCCATTCGCCTCGTTCGCGGCGTGCAACTCCGGGAGACCGCCCGGGCCGTCCTCACGCAGCGGGTTGTCCCACTCGCGGAAGAACGTCAGGTACCAGCCGTCCGACCCGACCATGTGTCGCAGGGTGTCGATGATCGGGCCGTACGTGCCAGGCGACGGGGCCCGGAGTTGCTCTTGTGTGAGGGCCTCGCAGGCGTCAAGCAGACGCTCCGTGGCCCAGATGTGATGGGCGAAGGCGTCGTGGAGGAGCGTCGTCATGAGTCGGGGTCGCAGGCGGCCGTGGCGATGTCGCCGATGATCTTCGCGACCTCGGCCGGCTTCGACCACATCGGCCAATGGCTCCTCGGCAGGTCGACCCAGGAAAGGTTGCGCAGCTCCGGGATGCCGGCGAGGAACGCCCACTCGGGGTTTTCATCCGCGTACTTCTGGTAGTCCGCGGCCGAGTAGCCCGTCGCGATGATCGTGGAGGGGATGTCGCGCCGCGCATCGTTGGTGAACTCGTAACCCTCGCGCAGCATCGCGCCCGGGACAGGGACGGCTCGGTCGCGGAATGTGGCCATCTGCTTTTCGGTCAGCCCGTCAAGGTTCTCCCCCGCCTCGATCTCCTTCCAGTCGAGCGGCTTCTCGACGTCGGCGAACTCGGGATCGAGCGGCGGCTTCCCGGGCGCCGTATCGACATAGACCATCGCGGCAATCCGCTCCGGCACGCGATCGCTCGCGGCGTAGCCAGAGAACCCGGCCGCGCTGTGGACGGCGAGCACCGGCTTCGACTCGGCGCCGAGCACGGTGTCGACGATGGCATCGACGTGGTCCGTGAACGTGATCGACGACCGGTCGGTCTCATTCGGGGCCATCCCCGGCAGCGTCAGCGCCGTGACGTCGTGGCCGTCCTTCAGGAGCATGTCGGCGACCTCGTCCCAGGCCCAGCCACCGAGCCAGAAACCTGGGACGAGGATGATCGGTGCGCCGGTCCTGCGTTCCTCTGTCAACGTCGTCTCCCCCTCATGCTGCGGCAGCTCAACATCGTGATGATGACACTGGCTGACGGGTATCTGCCATGGGCAACCGGTACGATCCTGCGGTGATCGGTAATGGGATGCAGGAGGAAGCGATGAGCATGATTCGAGTGGCCGCCGTCCAGGCCACCTATGTGCTGATGGACCGCGAGGCCACGATCGACCGCGTCGCCGAGCTGACCGCCGAGGCGGCCGGCCAGGGTGCCAGACTCGTCGTCTTTCCCGAAGTCTTCGTCCCCGGCACGCCGATCTGGATCGACACGACGCCCATCTGGGACGGTGACGCCGACTGGTTCCGGCTGCTCGCCGAGAACGCCGTCGTCATCCCGGGCCCTTCGACCGATCGCCTCGGCGCGATCGCACGCGAGCACGGTGTCTGGCTGGCGATCGGGGTTGAGGAGAAGGAGCCGAACGGCGCGACCATCTACAACTCGATGCTGTACTTCTCGCCGGACGGGACGCTCGTCGAGAAGCATCGCAAGCTGATGCCCACCGGCTCGGAGCGCACGGTGTGGGGCATGGGCGATGGGTCCACCCTGCGCGTCGTGGCGACGCCGTTCGGGCGCATGGGCGGACTCATCTGCTGGGAGAACTACATGCCCCTGGCGCGGTTCCACATGTACGCCCAGGGCGTCGATCTGTGGCTCGCGCCGACGCTCGCGACGGGCGACGCCTGGATCGCCACGATGCAGCACCTCGCGCGCGAAAACCGGATGTTCGTCATCGGCGTGAACCCGGTCCTTCACGTGGACCGGATCCCGGAGGGATTTCCCGACCGGGATCGGCTCGTCCCCGCTGCCTACCTCGCCGAGAAGGGCCCGTGGCTGGAGGAAGGGAACACCGTCATCGTCGGACCCGGCGGCGACGTGATCGCCGGCCCGGTCCGCGAACGCGAGGAGACACTCATCGCGGATCTCGATCTCGGCTCCGTGGCGGCAGCCCGGCGATTGCTCGACCCTGTCGGTCATTACAACCGGCCAGACGTGTTCCGGCTGCACGTCGACACGTCGCCGAGGCCGGCCGTCGTCATCGAACCGATGCAGCCGCCGGAACCGAGAACGCCCCCAGCCTGAAACTGCCGACGCTCCAGCGTGGGCGTCAGCGGCGGTCGAGTCGTCGGTAGGAACTCTCGGAGCGCCGGGCGACCCGCAGGATCACGACCAGGCGCGCTGCGTCGTCGATGGCGTACACCACCCGCAGGTCGCCCACACGTAGTCGCCAGTACTCGGTGCCGATCAGTTTGGACGCGCCGATCGGGCGCGCCTCCGACCCAAGCGCGATGATCGGCCCGCGGAGTCTGGCGGCGTCGCCTGGTGGCAGGCGTCGGAGGTGGCGTTGGGCGGACGGTGCGATATCTACCCGATATCCACCCGAGCTCACGACTCTGGCGGACCATACGTTGCCTTCGTCTCGGCGGCCAACGTCCCGAAGAAGGTCTCGACGGCGACTCCTCCATCGCGGCCGTACTCGGCCAGCGCCGCATCGGCCGATTCGCGGTCCTCATGCTGTTCTGCGCCGTCCAGCCAAGCCTCCAGGGCCTCGTCGACGATCTGGCGGACGCTGCGATCCGTCCGCGCCGCCTCCACCTTGACCGCCCGGTACAACTCGCTATCCAGAGCGATCGTGACTTTCATCGACGTATCCTACCAGCTAGCTGGTTTGCTGGGACCTGTCGGGCCCCGTTCTCAGCCCGGATTTCGTTGACTCATGCCCATGAGTCGATTAGGCTCATCCGATGATGAAACGGTTGCAGGTCCTGATGGAAGAGGAAGAGCTGCGTTCGATCCAGCTGGCTGCGCGGCGCGAGCGAATCACGACCGCCGCCTGGGTGCGCCAGCGACTTCGCGAGGCCCAGATCGAGCGGGCGCGCCCTGATATCGCGGCGAAGCTGGCGGCGATCCAGGAGGCCTATCGCCACGAAGGGCCTACTGGCGATATCGGCCAGATGCTCGCCGAGATCGAAGGTGGGTATCTCTCGGACGAGCCGGCTACGTGATCTTCGTGGATTCGAATATCTCGATGTACCTGGTCGGCGCGGAGCACGCATTGAAGCCACGGGCGCGCCGCCTGATCGAGGACGCAGTGGCTGCCGGCGAGACCCTATGCACAGACGCAGAGGTCCTGCAGGAGATCCTCCATCGCTGTCAAGCGTTGCATCGGCTGGACATGATCGCCCCAGCGTTCGCGGCGGTGCTCGGGATCGTCGACGTGGTCTTTCCCATCGAGCTCCCGGATGTGCAGCGCGCGAGGCGGCTCCTCGGTTCTGACGGCGAGCTTTCCGCGCGAGATGCACTGCACGTCGCCGTCATGCAGGGGCGCGACATCGAGCGCGTCCTGTCGTTCGACTCGGGCTTCGATGGCATCCCCGG
>JACCVB010000051.1 GCA_013698385.1 Chloroflexota bacterium | reverse complement strand
TTCCGCACGCCGGAGGAGGCGATCGAGAAGGCCAACAACACGGTCTACGGCCTGTCCGCCGGCGTCTGGACGGACAAGGGCTCGCGGATCCTCGAGATGGTCTCGCGACTCAAGGCCGGCGTCGTGTGGGCCAACACGTTCAATCGATTCGACCCGACGTCGCCGTTCGGTGGCTACAAGGACTCGGGTTTCGGGCGCGAGGGCGGGATGCACGGCCTGCACGCCTACGTCCGCCTGGAGGACCGGTAGATGGCCGCCCCGACCGACGCCCGGATCGAGGTCCGCAAGACCTACAAACTGTACATCGGCGGCGCGTTCCCGCGCACCGAAAGCGGCCGTTCATACCTCGTTTCCGCGGAAGACGGCGCGCCCCTCGCGAATGCCTGCCGGGCATCGCGCAAGGACCTTCGTGAGGCGGTCCGCGCGGCGCGCAAGGCGCAACCGGATTGGGCCGCCAGGACGGCCATGAATCGCGGCCAGGTGCTCTACCGCGTGGCGGAGCTGATGGAGGGCCGGCGCGACCAGTTCGGCGCCGAAGTCGCTCTCGCCGAAGGCTTGCGCGATGGTCGTGCCCGGGAGGTCGTGGATCGCGCCATCGACCGCTGGGTCTGGTACGCCGGTTGGGCGGACAAGATCAGCCAGGTGCTGGGCTCCGCCAACCCGGTCGCGGCACCGTACTTCAACTTCACGATCCCCGAGGCGACCGGGGTCGTGGGGCTGGTCGCACCGGAGACCTCCTCCCTGCTGGGCCTGGTGTCGCGGCTTGCCCCGCCGCTCGTGAGTGGCAATGCCGTGGTCCTCATCGCCTCTGAGACGCGTCCCTTGCCGGCGGTCACCCTGAGCGAGGTCCTCGCAACGTCCGATGTTCCCGGCGGTGTCGTCAACGTCCTGACCGGTCTCAAGGCGGAACTCGTGCCGGTCCTCGCGGCCCATGGCGATGTTGACGCGCTCGACACGTGGGGCGTGCCCGACGCGATGCGCCTGGCCACGGAGCAGGCAGCGGCCGATGACATCAAGCGCCTGTCGCGCCGGCCGACGACGGTCGATGAGGCCCGGTTCGACTGGCTGGACGATCGGGCCACGGAACGCCCGGAGTGGATCGCCGCCTTCCTCGAGATGAAGACGGTCTGGCACCCGATCGGGATGTAGGGATGGCCGTGCGCCCCGACCCAGAGGTCGGCTTTCGACGTCCGGGCGACCACCTGCGGGCCAGTCGCATGGTCGAACGGCGCGTCTTCGTGCAGGCCTTGCCCAGGACCGTCTGGCGGACGCTCCACGATCCGGCCTGTGCCGCGCTGATCTACCCGGAACTGCGCCTCGGGCCGGCCGCTCCGTCGTGGCCGGCCGCGAGCACGACCCGCACGGCTCGGGCGCAGGTCGGCCTGCTTCGTGAGCGGGCGCAGGTAGAGAGCCTGGAGGCCAGGCCCGAGTCCACGTTCCGGCTGCGAGCCACGGGATCCGGGTTCGAAAGCGAGTGGCTCTGGCGCCTCGAGCCCGTCGCCGGTGGCACGCGGGTCGTCCACGTCGGTTCGTTCGAACCGGTCGATCGCTGGTCGTCCATCCTCGTGCGGCTTGGCCGGTCGTCGCTCGCGTCGCGGGTGGAGTCCCACCTGCGGGTCCTCAAGGAGCGTGCCGAGGCAGCCGAGCGTTCGTCGCTCGCCTGACGGGGCCGGGCTGGCCTGACGCGGCCGCGGCCCGACCGCTAACGTCCGCTGGATGGACCCATTCGTCATCGGACTCGTCGCCCTGTCGGCCGTCCTGCACGTGGCCTGGAACGTTCGACTCAAGACGGCCGGTGACCCGCTCCGCGCTGCGACGGTGGGGATGCTGGCGGCGTCCGCCGCGATCGTGCCGGTCGGGATCGGGGCGTGGCTCGTGGCCGGACGGCCGAACCTGCCGGGGGAGGGGATCGCGCTCGGGGTCGTTTCGGGCGTGGTCGAGGCGGGCTATTTCATCCTGCTGGCCGCCGCCTATCGCCGGGGTGACCTGTCCGTCGTCTATCCGATCGCGCGAGGGACCGCGCCACTCCTCGCCGTGTTCTT
>JACCVB010000246.1 GCA_013698385.1 Chloroflexota bacterium | reverse complement strand
GCGATCTTCTGGAACTACCTGTCCGTGGTGTTCAGCTGGATCGCCGAGACGATCGCGGTGGAGCGCTGGGAAGGGACTCTGGAATACACGTTCATGGCCCCGGTCCGTCGCTGGGCGCAGCTGCTCGGTTCCGTCGTGTACGCGATGGTCTACGGCCTGATCCACACGGCCGTGATCTTCATCGCCCTCGTGCTGTTCTTCCCGCAGCTCGACTTCTCGCACGCGAACCCGCTGACCGCGATCGTGTTCATGCTGCTCGGCTCATTCAGCTTTGTGGGCATCGGCATGATCGCGGCGATCCTGCCCTTGCTGTACGTGGAGCGTGGGGCGCAGATGACCTTCGTGCTCCAATCCGTCCTGTTGCTCGTGAGCGGGGTCTACTACTCCGTGGATATCCTGCCCGGGTGGATGCAGGTCCTCTCGCGGCTCTCGCCGGCGACGTACGTCCTGGACGGGGTTCGGGCAGGCCTCGTGAAGGGCACGCCCGTGTCCGGGCTGCTCGGTGACGTCTGGCCGCTGGTCGTCGCGGGCGTCGTGCTGATCCCTTTCGGGCTGTGGGCATTCGGCCGTGCGGAGCGCTACGCCAAGCGCACCGGCAAGCTCAAGCGGGTCGGCTGATGTCCCTTGAGGCGCTGGGGTGGGACGGCGGCTGGGCCACGACCTTCGCGCCGTTCGCGGCAGCGGGTCAGCGGCCGGGCCGGGTCGTGGCCGTCCACCGCGAGACTTCCATCGTGCGCGGGGTCGGCCCGGAGGATCGGCCCGCCGTCGTCTCCGGGCGGTTCCGCCACGATGCCCTCGCGACCTCAGACTTCCCGGCGGTCGGCGACTGGGTCGCCCTCGAGACCGACCAAACCGAGACCGACCGAGCCGAAGCGGCCGTGATCGCCGCCGTGCTCCCCCGCCGGACCGCGTTCCGCCGCAGCGCCTCAGACGCGAGCCGAGCGTCTGTCGGCCTCCTCGCCGACGAGCAGGTCATCGCGGCGAACGTGGACATCGCCTTCCTGGTCGCCGGCCTGGACGACGACTTCAACCTGCGTCGGATGGAGCGCTACCTCGCCGTGGCGTGGGCGAGCGGTGTCACCCCGGTCATCGTGCTAAACAAGTCGGACATCGCCGTTGACGCCGAGGCACGCTGGCTCGCCGTCTCCGGGATCGCCGCCGGGGTGCCGATCCTGACCCTGTCCGCCCGGACCGGCGATCACCTGGCCGATCTCGCCGAGTTCCTGGTGGCCGGCCGCACGTCTGTCGTCCTGGGCTCATCCGGGGTCGGGAAGTCCACCCTCGTCAACGCCCTCCTGGGCGAGGCGCGCCAGGCCACGGCGGCCGTCCGCGATGACGACTCGCGGGGCCGCCACACGACGACCCATCGCGAACTCTTCGCTCTGCCCGGCGGCGCGCTGCTGATCGACACACCCGGGATCCGATCGCTGGAGGTGGTCGGCGCCGGCGCCGGCCTCGACGGGGCCTTCGACGACATCGCCGATCTTGCTGCCTCGTGCCGGTTCAGCGACTGCGGCCACGGCACCGAGCCCGGCTGTGCCATCCGGACCGCCCTGGCGTCAGGTGAACTCGAACCGGGGCGTCTTCTGAGCTACCGCAAGCTGGAGCGCGAATCGGCCCATGTCGAGCGCAAGGTGGATCCGCGCGCCCAGGCCGAGGAGCGCCGACGCTGGAAGACGATCCACAAGGCGGCAGATAAGAAGATGCTCGACAAGTACGGGGAGGAACGCCGATGACCGGCGCGCGACCGGAGACGGATACGGACACGGATACGGGTACGGACGAGGTCGCGGTCCCGCATCGTCCGGCGATCCCCGGACTTCGATTCCGTCACTTCCGGGGAGCCGCGGACTACCCGGGCATGGCGGCCGCCAACCAGGCGACCCGCGATGACGCCGGGATCCAGGAGGTCATCACGGTCGAGTCGATCGCCAACCGATACGACCACCTCGTCAACTCGGATCCGGACGAGGACATCCTGATCGTCGAGCGCGATGGACGGATCGTGGCGTACGCCCGCGTCGAGTGGCGCGACCTGACCGACGGGACCCGATCGTTCGTCACGTTGTGCCTCCTCCATCCGAGCGAGCGGCGACAAGGCGTCGGGCGAGCGATGCTGGGCTGGTCGGAGGGGCGGCTGGCAGCGAAGGCGGCGAACCTGCCGGACGACGGGGATGTGCCCTCGCGCATGCAGGCTTTCACCTTCGGAGGGGAGACGGGCAGCATCGCGCTCCTTGAAGGTGCGGGCTGGGTCCGCGACGGCCATGGCTACGAGATGGTCCGCGCCACCCTGGAAGACATCCCGCACGTGCCTCTGCCTGATGGCCTCCACGTCCGGGCGATCGGCACGGACGAGGCCTCGCGCGGGCGGGTCTGGGATGCCCTGACCGAAGCGTTCCGCGACCATCGCTCCGAGCCGGAGCGGACGGACGAGGACCGGGCCGAGTTCCTCGCGGATCCGATCCACGACCCGTCGCTCTGGATCGTCGCCTTCGACGGCGCCGAGGTCGCCGGTGGCGTCCTTGGCACGATCAACCCGGAGGAGAATCGGCACCACGGCCGTGACCGCGGCATCGTGGGCGCAGTCTTCACCCGCCGCCCGTGGCGACGACGTGGCCTGGCCCGGGCGTTGATCGCTCGGTCACTCGAGACGCTTCGCGACCGCGGAATGGCGAGCGCGTACCTGG
>JACCVB010000228.1 GCA_013698385.1 Chloroflexota bacterium | reverse complement strand
CCCGATCGGCGGGCGAGCGCAGCAACCCGGAGCCTTCCGCGACGGCGACGACATCGCGGGCGAGGACGTCCAGGGCGTACGCCCCGTCGTCGGTCGGCGCATCGGACAGGCCGTGGCCACGCAGATCCATCGCCACGACGTGGACCGCCGCGCGGAGGCGGCGCGCCACCGGCGCCCACGCCCATGCGGTCTGCGACAACCCATGGATGAGCAGGACGCCGGACGGCGGGTCGCCCACGTCGGCGGGAGGACCGCCCCAGTCCAGGAAGTGGATCCGGTCGCCGGGCTCCTCCACGACGACGAACCCATCCGGCTCAGAAACTTCGTCAGGGGGCAGGTCCATCCGGCCTAGCATAGGGTCGACATGCCGAAGCGCCGCCGGGGTTCCAGGACCGTCATCCGCCGTCCGATCCGGCCGGCGCGTCATCGACCGTTCGAGGCCCTCGTCGACGAGGCGATCGCGTCCATCCCGATGCCCTTCGCCGCCGCCCTGGACGAGGTCGCGATCGTCATCTCAGACGAACCCACCGATGAGCAGCTGGGCGCCGACGACCTGCATGCGGACGAGACCCTGTACGGCATCTACGAAGGCGTGCCGCGGACGGACTACGGTGCGGACTGGGCCATGAGCCCGGATCGGATCGTCCTCTTCAGACTGCCCCTCGAAGCCGACTTCCCCGATCCCGACACCCTGGCCGACGAGGTCTGGATCACCCTCGTCCACGAGCTCGCGCACCACCTGGGGATCGACGACGAGCGGCTCCACGAGCTCGGCGTGGACTGAGCCGGCGCCGCCGGACCGACACCCCCCGACCGTCGGCCCCCGACCGTCGGCCTTCAGCCGCGAAGGATCGCCAGCGCCGCCACCAACCCGAGACCACCAAGGACGAACCCACCCAGCATCGGCCGGGTCAGCCACCGAAATCGTGCCCGACCCGGGCGCGCCACCTGCGGGTCGTCGATCCCACCGGCGCGCACCCGATCGAGGCCCATCGAAGCGTGGGTCAGCGACACGAACATCACGACTTGAGGCGCCACGGTGATGGCATAGACCGTATAGAGCAGCGTCCCGAATGCGAACGCGCCGGCCACGATCGCGACCGCCACGATCGCGAGGCCAAGGGCGTCCGACTCCGGACCAAGCCCAAGCACCCCGAACAGGCGCGCGATGACGTCGACCCCGGCGCCCAGGCCGAAGAGCAGCAGCAGGGCCGTCACCGTTTCGAAGCCGGCCACGATCGCCGCCGCCAGTTTTCGCGCGCGAAAGACCCGGACCGAACGCTTGACGGCTTCGAGCGCGCCCACGTCACCGAGCACGACGCCGGCCAGCACGTACGCGAACGGTGCACCGACGACGGCGGTCACCATCGCCGCGCTGACGATCGAAACCTGTTCGGCCGGGATCGCCAGCGCCTTCAGCGCCTCGTCCAGGATGGCCTGGACGATGACGATCGGGATCGCCACGATGATCGCCGCCGCGAAGGAGCGCCAGAACGAAGCGCGGGCGCGAGCCACCGCCTGGCGGGTCGTGAGCGGACGGCCGACGAGCCGCGCGCCGAGCACCGCCGCGGCGATCGTCCGACTCTCCACGGTCGCGACGACGATCCCGGCGGTCGCCAGCGCAAACAGGAGCCCGAGCGGCAGCCCGACGGCCAGGATCGCCGGGTCCGTCGGCTCCCCGATCGGCGCCGATCCCGACTCCAGCAACAGTTCCAGGCTGCCGGGTGCGAGCACGACCGCGGCCCAGGCCACGAGTCCCGCCGGACCGAGCGTGCCGAGTGCGATCGTCCCGATATAGAACGAGGCTCGGCGCATGTCCTCGCCGGAGCGAAGCAGCAATTCGAAGCTCCGGCTGAGCAGCTCGCGGGCCGAGGCGACGGCCGGGACCGGCGATGTCGTGACCGCCGGTGGCCGGATGGCCTCGAGCTCCACGGTCACGCGGGCGCCTCAGCGAACGTCCCGGCGGCCGCGATGAGCTCGCCCAGCCGACTCACCTCCACGTTCCCCCCCGACAGCACGACGGCGACCCGCTCGCCCGGCCGGATCGGGATGCGGCCTGCCAGGACCGCCGCGAGTGCCGCCGCCCCGGCCGGCTCCAGGACCTGCTTCAGGCGCTCCACTGCGAACCGTAGGCCGGCCAGGATCGTCTCGTCGTCGATCAGGACGATGCCCTCAAGGTGGCGCTTGGCCATGGCCAGCGTCCATGCGCCCGCAAACGGCGCGTTCAGGCCGTCCGCGACGCTTTCGGGGCGGATCGTGATGATCGAGTCGCGCTCCAGCGCGAGGCTCAGGGCATTGGATCGCTCCGGCTCCACGCCATACACCCGGGCGCTCGGGCGTCGTCCCTTCACGGCCGCCGCTACCCCGGACACGAGTCCGCCACCGCCGACCCCGACGACGACGACATCCACCTCGGGTAGATCGTCGAGCAGCTCCAGGCCGGCCGTCCCGTGTCCGGCGATGACCGCCGGGTCGTCGAACGGGTGGACGAACGCGAGGCCCTCGGCATCGCGGATCCGCTCCATCTCGGCGAACGTCTCGCCCACGTGGTCGCCGTGGAGCACGACCCGTGCCCCGTAGCCCAGGCAGGCCGCCACCTTGGAACGGACCGCGGCGGCGGGCATCACGACGGTGATCGACACGCCGGCTGCACGACCGGCCCACGCGTAGGCCTGCCCCGCGTTGCCCGCGGACAGGGTGATCGCGCCGCCCTCGCGGGCGTCGGACGGCAGCGTCGCGATCCGATTCGTCATCCCGCGGGCCTTGAACGAGCCGGTCTTCTGGAGGTGTTCTGCCTTCAGGTACAGCCGGCCGTCTCCGATCGCGACATCCGTTGCGCGCTCGACCCAGGCCGCCGCGGTCGTCGAGCTCAGCAGCGGCGTTCGATGGACGACACCGTTCAGGCGCGCCGCGGCCGCCTCGACGTCGTGCAACAGGACGACGTGATCCGCCGAGCCGACGCCATCTTCCATCCGGCCGAGTATGCAACAACGCCTGCCCTCCATAGCCCGCGGCCCGGAGTCCGGAGGTTGCGTGTTTGCGCAACCAGTGATAGTGTTCCACTCGTGTTGGATCACCTGCCAGTCTCCGCAGAAGCCGATCGCGAGCGGTACGCCGCCGTCGGTCGGGCGCTCGCGGATCCCAAGCGCCTGTGCGTCCTCGAGTCGCTCGCCATCGGTGAGC
>JACCVB010000200.1 GCA_013698385.1 Chloroflexota bacterium | reverse complement strand
ACTGCCCGATCCGCGGGCGCGACGACCGGGATGGCCACGACGGGAGTCACGGGTTCGACGAGCCAGACCTCGGACGGCAGTTCGCTGCCGTTGGCGAGGAGCCGCGCGGCGAGGCTCGAACCGGCGGCTCGATGGTCGTCGAGCAGGCGGGTGAGTTCGGCCAGGCATGCCGGACCATCCAGACGGTCGTGCAGCGCGGCCGACAGGCGGACGGCGTCGACGCTGTCTCGATGAAGCGCGGCGATGTGTCGGCCGGAAGGGTCGAACAGGTAGGCCCGGCCACCGGTCATGCCGGCTCCGAAATTCGCGCCGATCGGACCCAGGACGACGACCGTGCCACCGGTCATGTACTCGCAGCCATGGGCTCCGATGCCCTCCACCACCGCCTCCGCGCCGCTGTTCCGGACGGCGAAGCGCATGCCCGCCCGTCCGACGAGATGAAGCCTGCCCGCGGTCGCCCCGTACAGGACCGTGTTGCCGGCGATGGCCTCGCCCGACTGCGCGGCTGCAAGGTCGGACTCCGGGGCGACCGTCACGCGACCGCCACTCAGGCCCTTGGCCACGTAGTCGTTGGCCTGGCCCGTCAAGGTCAGCGTCACGCCCGCCCCAGCGAACGCCCCGAACGACTGGCCGGCCGAGCCCTCCAGCTCGAGTCGGACTGGTCCGTGCAACTCGCCGCGCTCCAGCGCACCGGTCAGAGCGGCCCCGAATGACCGGTCCGCGGTCGTGACCTTCAGGCCGCTGGCCGCCACGGCTCCCTGGCCGCGAAACGCGGCGGCGATGCGGGCCTCCAGCGGCGAGGCCGGAGCGTGTCCGACCGTGCGTGCCGGCAACGACGGATCCGCGCGACGTTCCGGACCCGCCGGCCAGGACGAGGCGGCGACGACGGCTGCCAGCTCGGGCCGGGCGATGGTCGTCGGTCGCAGCATCCGGCGCGACTCGCCGATGATCTCGCCCATTGATCGGGCACCGACCGCGGCGAGCTCCTGCCGGAGATCCTCGGCGATGGCCAGGAAATAGCGCTCCGCCATGGCCGGCGTGCCCGTGAACTTCGCTCGCAGATCCTCGCGCTGCGTGGCGATCCCGGTGGGGCACGTGTCCAGGTGGCATTGGCGAGCCATGTCGCAGCCGATCGCCACGAGTGCGCCGGTCCCGAACGCGAACTCCTCCGCGCCCAGGAGTGCGGCGACGAGCAGGTCCCGCCCGGTCTGGAGCCCGCCATCCGTGCGCAGCGCCACGCGGTCGCGCAGGTCGTTGCGCAGCAGCACCTGGTGCACTTCCGCAAGGCCCAGCTCCCAGGGCGCGCCGACGTGCTTGATCGAAGAAAGGGGCGAGGCCCCGGTCCCGCCGCTGTGGCCGGACAGGTGGATGTACGTGGCTCCGGCCTTGACCACACCCGCCGCCACGGTGCCCACGCCGCGGCTGGCGACGAGCTTGACCCCGATCCGGGCGGCCGGGTTGATCGCACGCAGATCGGCGATGAGCTGGGCGAGGTCCTCGATAGAGTAGATGTCGTGGTGCGGCGGCGGGCTGATGTAGCTCTGGCCCGGCTGGCCTCGCCGCAGGCCGGCGATGTAGGCCGTCGCCTTGCGACCGGGGAGCTGACCGCCCTCGCCGGGCTTGGAGCCCTGGGAGATCTTGATCTCGAGCTGGTCTGCCCGGGCGAGATAGGCCGCCGTGACCCCGAACCGGGCCGAGGCGACCTGCTTGATCCGGGCGTCGCGACGGCGACCATCCGCGTCCGGGACGTACCAGGCCGGATCCTCCCCGCCCTCACCGGTGTTCGCGGCACCGCCCGCCCGCTGGATCCCGATGGTCAGGGCCTGATGGGCCTCCGGGCTGAGGGCTCCGACGCTCATCGCCGACACGACGAACCGCCGGGCGATGGCCCCTGCATCCTCGACCTCGCCCAGCGGGATCGGACCACCACGAGGCGCCCGGACGCGAAGCTCGTCGCGGGGCACGGACGATCCCGCCGCGCGGCGGGCCAGAGCGGTTCGATAGCGCGCCAGTGCGGCAGAAACGTCCTGATCGCCGGGCCTGGCCCCGGACAGGACCTGGATCTCGGTCGCGATGCGGGGCGAGAACAGGTGCAGTTCCCCGTCCCCCCGGAATCGGGCAAACCCCGGATCGGGCAGCCGCGGCTCGCGCCCGGGCGCCGTCGGGGGCAGGGCGAGCGCGGCAGCGCGTCGTCTGATGATCCGCTCGGCAAGGTCGCCAAGGGTCGTGCGTCCCGGCCACGCGGCGGCCATCGGGAAGCAGCGTTCCACGACGTCGGGGGCAAGATCGACCGTGTCGATCAGGGCTCCACCGATGTAGCTCGCCACCGAGCTGATGCCCATCCGGGCCAGGGTCTTGCGCAGCCCGGCTTCGAAGGCGCTGACGAGCCGCTCGATCGCCTGGGCCGGCGAGATGTCCTCCGCGCCACGCGTCCCCGCGATCTCGGCGGCGAGCTCGATCGCCAGGCGCGGGTGAGCGGCCGTGGCACCGACGGCCAGGATCATCGCCATGGCATGGACGTCGAGGATGTCCGCCGCGTCGGCGACGACATCGGTCCGACCGCGCAGGCCGGCTGCCGTGAGGCCAGTGTGGATCGCGCCGACGGCCAGGATGGACGGCACGGCGGGGCGGTCGATGGACATCGCGCGATGGCTGGACACGACGATCTCGACCCCACGCTCGGCGGCCGCGACCGCTTCCCCGGCGAGACGCTCCAGGGTCGAAGCGAGACCGCCCGCGCCCGCGTCGACCGGCCACGTCGCGTCCAGGATCCGGACCTTGCGTCGCCGCTCCCGCAGTGCCCCGAGCAGGCCGCCCAGGTCGGCGACGATTGGTCGGTCCAGGCGCAGGGTCCGCGGGACGCGGGGCGGACCACTGAGCAATGCCGGTCGACGGCCCAGTTCCACGCGCAGGTCCATGACGATGCGCTCGCGTTCCGGATCGATCGCCGGGTTCGTGACCTGGGCGAAGGCCTGGCGAAGATGATCGGCGATCGGTCGATCCAGGCGGCCGCGGCCGGCCGTCGGCGTGTCGTCGCCCATGCTCCACAGCGGCTCGTGGCCTTCCAGGGTCATCGTCTTGATGTCCAGCCGGCCGCGTTCCGCGTCCAGGCCGGCCAGGTAGCGCTCGTGATGGGCCGTCGGCGGGCCGGCGGCCAGGGCATCGGCGGCCGCCTCCGCGCGGTCCTCTTGGATCGGGCGTGGCGCGTCGTGGATGGGCAGGTGGCGGAGCACCCAGGCCTTGGCGTCCGTGTCCTCCAGGATGGCGTGCCGGCCGGGCTCCACCAGCAACAGCTCGCCCGGACCCAGGCGCCCGCGTCGGACGGTCTCGGCGGCCGGGAAGGGCACGGCACCGGCCTCTGACGCGACGGCCACGAGCCGGTCCGCGGTCACCGCGAAGGACGCCGGGCGCAGGCCGTTGCGGTCGATCAGGGCGCCGACCCTCCGACCGTCGGCAAACACGATGGCGGCCGGGCCGTCCCACGGTGCGAGCATCCCGGCCGTCCGCCGACGGAGGGTCGCAACGTGCGGGTGGGGCGCACGACGGAGCCCCAACGCCTCCGGGATGGCGGCGAGGAGGGCCGGCGTCAGGTCCCATCCAGTCGTGACCAGCAACTCGAGAGCCTCGTCGAGCGAGAGCGAATCGGAGCCATCGGGGGAGAGCAGCGGACCGGCGTCGGCCAGCGCCGTGGCCAGCGCGCCGGTACCGACGTCCCGGCTGCGGCCGCGCACCTGCTCGCGATTGCCGCGGACGGTGTTGATCTCCCCGTTGTGCGCGATCGAACGGAAGGGCTGCGCGAGGCGCCAGACCGGATGGGTGTTGGTCGCGTAGCGCTGATGGAACATCGCGTAGTCGACGTCGAGCGGACCATCGAGATCGGGGTACAGCTCCGCCAGTCGACCGCCGGCCACGAGGCCCTTGTATACGATCGTTCGGGCCGAGGCGGACGAGACGGACAGGTCCGCTGCGAGTCGACCGCCGGCGGCCCGGGCGGCGACCTCCAGGCGTCGACGGGCGATGACCAGGCGATGCTCGAAGGCCTTGTCGTCGAGCGGCCGGTCGTTACCAGCACCGGGGTCACGGGCCGGTCTCGGGACGATGGCCTGGACGACCGTCGGGCGCGAAGCTGCGGCGGCTGCCCCGAGCGCGGCGGGCTGGAACGGGACGGCCCGCCAGGACGCGACGGGCAACCCGGCCTCCGCGAAGATCCGTTCCACGAGGGCGCGGCTCGCACGTTCCGGCACGCCGCCGCGCGGCAGGAAGAGCATGACGATCGCAGGCCGGGACCCGGCCGTCGTCACCGTGCCCGCCCCGCCCACCGTGCCGATCAACGCCCGGATGACCGACGCGTCCAGGGGCAGGGAAATCCCGGCTCCGTCGCTCGACTCCCCGTCCGCCCCGAACGCGCCGCGATGCGCTAGCGAGGCGAGGCCAGCCAGGGCGAGCGGCAGGACCCTGGAACGCGACCGACCGCCCGCGTCGGCGACGAACCCGACCCCGCACGCATCGTGTTCGTATCGTGCGTCGTAGAGCGGCGTCGCGGGGACGGTGCGGCGAGAGCGGAGGTGATGGTCCACGGGCGGCTCCGGTGAGACGGGAGTGGCCGCCGTCGGAGGGGTTCGACAGCGGCCAGAAGGGTGGGTCGGTCCAGGCGGACCGGTCGGGCGGTCAGGTCTGGTAGGCGGCCTCGCCGTGCACGGACAGGTCCAGGCCCATCTCTTCGTCCGCGGCCTTGACCCGGATGCCGAGGATGACATCGACGACCTTGACGATCACGAACGTGGAGATCGCGGCGTAGAGGATCGTGGCGCCCACGGCGATGAACTGGTTGACGAGCTGCTGGACGTTGCCTTCCAGCAGGCCCGAGTACGCGCTCTGGATGGCGGACGAGGCGAAGACGCCGGTGGCGACGGCACCGAACATGCCGCCCACGCCGTGGACCGCGAACACGTCAAGGGCGTCATCGATCTTGAGGCGCGAGCGCAGCAGGGTCGCGCTGTAGCACAGCCCGCCGACGGCCAGGCCGATGAACAGCGCGCCACCCACGGTCACGAAGCCCGAGGCGGGGGTGATGGCGACGAGTCCCGCGACGGCACCGCAGGCGGCACCGATGACGCTGACCTTGCCCTTGTGCAGATAGCTCGCGAGCACCCAGGTGATCGTCGCGGCGGCGGCCGCGGTATTGGTCACGATGAAGGCGCTCGCCGCGAGTCCGTTGGCGGCGACCGCCGACCCGGCGTTGAAGCCGAACCAGCCGAACCACAGAAGACGCGCACCAAGCACGGTCATCGGCACGTCGTGCGGCTCCATCCGATCCCCGTTCACGGTGCGCCGGCCGATGAGCAATGCGACGACGAGGGCGGACACGCCGGAGCTGATATGGACGACCGTGCCGCCGGCGAAGTCGAGCGCACCGAGCTTGAACAGCCAGCCGTCGGTCGACCACACCCAGTGGGCCAGGGGCGAATAGACGAGGACGCTCCACAGGAGCGTGAAGAGGACGAACGCACTGAATCGCTTGCGCTCGGCGAAGGCGCCCGTGATGAGCGCCGGGGTGATGGCCGCGAACATCAGCTGGAACGCCGCGAAGAGGACGAACGGCACGGTCGTCGCGTAGTTCGCGGATGGCTCCAGGCCGACGCCGTTGAAGAAAGCGAAGTCCAGGCCACCGAGCAGGCCCAGGCCGTTCACGTCCGGACCGAACGCGAGCGTGAAGCCCACGACCACCCACACGACGCTGACGAGGGCCAGGCCGAAGAAGCTGTGCATGATCGTCGAGAGCACGTTCTTCCGGCGGACCAGGCCGCCATAGAACAGGGCGAGGCCCGGGAGCATGATCATCACCAGGGCCGTCGACATCAACAGCCAGGCGGTATCTCCGGTGTCCATCCTTGGTCCTTCCTCACGAGCGTGCGGGCGACGGCTCGCGGGCCGCGTGTTGCTCGGTAGGCTAGCAAGCGGCAACCAGGCAAGCGACCCCGCCGGGGGTTCGACAAGGTCGCGGTTGGGTGCCGGAGGACGGGGTCACGGGGCACCGAACGGTTGTGAGGCGGTCGCGCCACGGGAGCGCTGGGCTCGCTTCGCAAGCCGGGTGCAAGGCTTGTGGTCGCGGGCGAACCGGACGCGAACGCCGCCAGGCGCGATACTGGGCCGATGCTGAGCCGCGCCCTGAAGTTCGTCCTGTTTCGTTTCCTGCCCCGGCGCCTGATGCCACTCTTCGCGGCCGTCGAGATCTTCCGGCTGGTGCGTGGCCTGCGTCGGCGAGGACCGGCGCCGGTGCCGCCGCGGCGGATCGTCACGGTCGACCCTCAGGGCATGCCCGAGGATCGGCGGACTACCAAAAGACCGTAAGCGTCCCGCGCGTGCCGGCCTAGGGCGAGTTGATCACGATGCGCCATGGACTGGTGACCGTATGAGTGCCGGATGTCACGGTCACGCTCGACGGCCCAAGGCGAGCGAGGTACAGGTCGCCGCCGCCAGGCTGGTTCCAGGGAGTCGTGCCAGGCCTTGATGCACGCCAGCTGGGCGGGATCGCGCGCCGCATCCAGGTCGCCGGTCCGGAGCGGTGAGCCGGGTGGGATTCGAACCCACGACACAGGGATTAAAAGTCCCCTGCTCTGCCGCTGAGCTACCGGCCCGAGGCGACACTATCACGTTCAGATCGGG
>JACCVB010000193.1 GCA_013698385.1 Chloroflexota bacterium | reverse complement strand
TCAGAGCCGGACGCGCGGCGGGGAATCCCGGTCGAACATGTGGACGGTGTCCACGAAGCGCACCTGCTTGGTCCGGTAAGCCATCACCAGCGAGTGGGTCCGTGCTCCTCCGCCGAAGAAGCGGACGCCTTCGAGCAGGTCGCCGGCGGTCACCCCGGTCGCGGCGAAAACGAGCTCCTCACCCGGGGCCAGGTCCTCGGTCCGGTAGACCCTGTCCTCGTCGCCATGGCCCATCCGCGTCCCGCGCTCGCGCTCCTCGTCGCTGCGATACCGGAAGCGGGCCTGGATCTCGCCACCGAGGCAGCGCATGGCCGCGGCCGTGATGACACCCTCCGGCGCGCCGCCGATGCCCATGACGGCATGGACGCCCGTGCCGGACACGGCGCAGCTGATCGCGGCCGACAGGTCGCCGTCGCCGATGAGCTTGATCCGCGCACCGGCCTCACGAACCTCGCCGATGAGATCGTCGTGACGCGGCCGCTCCAGGATGACCACGGTGATGTCGTTGATCCGCCGGCCGAGCGCCTCGGCGATGCGGCCCAGGTTCTCGGTCGGGCTCTCGCGGATGTCCACCTTGCCGGCCACGCCCGGGCCGACGCACAACTTCTCGAGGTAGGTGTCCGGGGCGTGGGTCAGGCCGCCCGCCTCGGAGGCCGCAAGGACCGTGATCGCGCCGGCCTGGCCGTGTGCCACCAGGTTGGTGCCTTCGAGGGGGTCTACGGCGATGTCCACCGCGGGCACCTCCGCCCGCTCGGCGCCAGTGCGGCCGACGCGTTCGCCGATGTACAGCATGGGCGCCTCGTCGCGCTCGCCCTCGCCGATCACGATCCGCCCGGCGAAATCGATCTCGTCCATCGTCCGGCGCATCGCCTCGGTGGCGGCGGCATCGGCCTCGTCCTTGGCGCCGCGGCCCATGAATCGGGCGGAGGCGAGGGCCGCGGCCTCCGTGACCCGGACCATCTCGAGTGCGAGCATCTGTTCCATCGTGCTGCCGGCCTTTCGTCAGTGCCGGAAGTGGCGGCGGCCCGTGAAGACCATCGCGAGGTGATGGCGATCGGCGACCTCGATGGCCATCTCATCCCGCACGGAGCCGCCCGGCTGGATGATCGCGCTCACCCCGGCGTTGGCCGCCAGCTGGATCCCGTCAGGGAAGGGGAAGTACGCATCGGACGCGAGGACGGACAGGCGCGCCCGATCGCCGGCCCGGCGCAGCGCGATCTCGACCGAGACCTGGCGAGAAGCCTGTCCGGCACCGATCCCGATCGTCGCGCCGTTGCGGGCCAGGATGATCGCGTTGGAGCGGACGTGGCGCACGCCGCGCCAGGCGAACAGCAGGTCGGTCAGCTCCTCCAGCGTGGGTCGGCGTTTGGTCACGACCTGGAGGCGCCCGCGGTCCAGGCCCAGGTCGTCGTGGCTCTCCACGAGCAGGCCGCCAGCGACTCGCTTGAAGTCCAGGCTGGCGATGCCGTAGTCGCGCATCCCTTCGCTCGGGTTCGGGGGCACGCTCAGGACCTGCAGGCCGGCCTTGGCGCGCAGGATCCCGAGGGCCGCCTGGCTGTAGCCCGGCGCCACGACGGCCTCGAACGAATTGGCGGCGATCTCGCGGGCCGTCGCGCCATCGAGCTCGCGGTTGACCCCGACGATGCCCCCGAAGGACGCGACCGGGTCCGTCTCCAGTGCGTGGCGGTAGGCCTCCACGAGCTCGTCGTGCGAGGCCAGGCCGATGGGATCGGTGTGCTTGACGATCGCCACCGTCGGCGCGGTGTAGTCCTGCGCGATGCGGTACGCGGCATCGAGATCGAGCAGGTCGTTGAACGACGGCCGGTCGCCCTGCAGCTGGCGCGCATCGGCCAGCGTGCCGCTGCGGTGCGTCGTTTCGCGGTAGAACGCGGCGCGCTGATGGGGGTTCTCCCCGTAGCGCAGGTCGTCGACCTTCTCGAGGACGATGGACAGCCGGCTCGGGAAGACGTTGCCGGCGATCTGGTTGAGGTACGCCGCGATCTCCGCGTGGTATGCCGCCACCGTGCTGAAGGCCTCGGCCGCCAGGCGCGCCCGAAGTTCCGGGCTGAGATGACCGAGCCGGCGAAGCTCCTCGATGACTGCGGGGTAATGCGCCGGGTCGGCCACGGCCGCAACGCCCGCGGCGTTGCGGGCCGCCGCGCCGAGGAGGGCCGCGCCGCCCACGTCGATCATCTCGATCGCTTCCTCGATCCCGACCAGCCGGGCCCCGACCTCCGGCGCGAAGGGCGTGACGTTGACGACCACGATGTCGATCAGACCGATCCCCTGGGCGTCGAGCTCGGCTAGCTGCTCGGGGACGTCGCGCCGGGCGAGGATGCCAGCGTAGACCGCCGGATGGAAGGTCTTGACCTGGCCGCCGACGAGGGCCGGGACCTGGGTCAGGTCGGACACGCTGCCGACTTCGATGCCTTCCGCGGCGAGCGCGTCACGGGTCCCGTCCGTCGCCACGATCTCGACGTCGAGCGCGCGCAGGTCGCGCGCGAACGCGACGATCCCGCTCCGGTCAGCGACGGACAGCAGGGCTCGCAACCGAGACGTCCTCCCTCTGCAGTGCCGTTGGGCGGTGCACCGGCCGGGGGACGGGGGGGTCCCGCCGGGTTCGCGGCAGCGCGAGTCGATGGCCCCGAGTATAGCGTCCGGCGTGGCATACTCCGCGCGTGAACCGACCCCCCTGGGATTACCTCTTCAGCTCGTTCAACAGCGTCAATTTCCCGGACCTGTTTCACCCCACCTGGATCGCGGCAACGATCCTGCTCGTGGTGCTGGCGGTGCTCTACAACGTGCGGACTCGTGCCCTCCACCGCCATCCCGCCTACGTCGACCTGTGGGAGTGGATGTGGTGGACCGGCTTGATCACGTTCAGCATGGTCGTGATCGAGGCGCTCTTCGTCTTCGACTTCGTGCTCGTGCTTCTGACCGAGGTCATCGGGCTGGCCACGCTCGTCTGGATCCGGTTCGTGCGCTTCCCGCCGCTGCTCCGGATGCACGAGCAGCGACTCGCCCGCGAGCGCTACTACACGAAGCAGAAGTTCAGCGACCCGGAAGCGACGATCCGGTGTCGCGGGGGACGGCGCCAGCAGCGTCGGCGGCGGCGTTAGCCCGCACGTCCACGATGCCCATCGAGATCCGCCGGTTCGGGGTCGGCCATCGCCGGCCGGACGGCCCCCCGGGCACGACCGGCGTGCTTGGCCAGGTCATCCACTCGGACGCTCGCGGCCTCGTCGCCGAGCTCGCGTTCGCTCGATCCGGCAGCATCGAGCCCCATAGCAGCCCGAACACCTCGTGGCTGGTCGTGATCGAGGGCGGCGGCTGGGTCGGCGTCGGTGATGAACGGACCCGGATCGCGGCCGGCGAAGCGGCCCTGTGGCCCGCGGACATCCCGCACGGCGCCTGGACCGACGGCTCGCACATGCGGGCCCTCGTGATCGAATTCGCGGGTGCCGATGAGGACGCCGGGATCCTCGTGGGCCGGGCGCGCGCGCTGGAGCCAGGCGAGACGCTCGCCAGCCGGGCCGAAGGGCGCCTCACCGGGCCGCCCACCGCACCACGACATCCCGACCCCGACGCCGGCGAACCAGCCTGACGGTCACCGCTTCGCCAGTCTCGCTCGCCAGTCCCGGATCCGGGGGGCCTTGCGGAGGTGCCGGAGTGCTCGCCGAAGACGTCGTGTCTCGCGTCCGATCCGAGGCATCTCGTCCGGTGCCCGTGCGGTCACGGCCGAGGGAAAGGGTGTGGCCCGGAGCCGCCGGTCAAAGGCGAGCGGATCCTGCCCGGGCAGGAAGACATGCTCCAGACCATGGCGTTCGAGATAGGCCGTGAAGATCGCGAACCGCGCCGCGTGGCCGTCATTGAACGCCCGGAAGTCCGCCTCGGCATGGAGCTCCGCGGCGTCCACGTCGGGTGGCATGTCAGTCATCCGGCGATGCGGGATGGCGAAGTACTCGGCCAGTTCCCAGGGTCCGAGAATCGTGGGCGAAGACATAGGCCGGCGTGCCGGCCAGGAGGGCTGCGATCGTGCCGTGGATGCGCGTGCCGAACACGAAGTCACGTCCTCGCAGGTCCTCGATCCACGGCCACGGGTCCACGTACATCCGGGTCGGGACGTCGAGGTCCGGGGCTGATCCGCCCCACAGCAGGCGCTCCAGGGTGTCGATGTCCTGAGCGATGTACTCCAGGTTCGGGTAGCGCGCGACGTGGCGCGCCACGATCGGACGCATCGCCTTGACGTAGGGCGACACCGCGAGCGTCAGGCGCGCATCTCGAACCAGCGCCGCCGGCCCCTTCTCGACCCGGAGATCTGGCCCGCGCAGGAACAGCGAGGGGCAGCCGATGACTTCCACGTCGCGGAAGCCAAGGCGCGCGAGATAGGACGCGGTGAACGCGCCGCGCACCCCGATGGAGGGGCCGTGGTCGAGGACCGCGCCGACGAAGGCCCGAATGGCAGGCTCGATCCGACGCAGCCGGTCCGTCTCGTAGCGGACGTCGGATTGCGCCCCGACCCCGAGCACGACGACCGGGATGCGCAGCCTCGAGATGAGCCGCGTGAGGCGGATCAGGTTCGCCTCGTACGAGACCCGGAAGGCATTCGCGAGCGGGATGACGTACGCGTCGTAGCGCTCGTTGATCCGGTCGGCGGCGCCCGGGTCGATGACGAACCGATCCGCGGTCA
>JACCVB010000185.1 GCA_013698385.1 Chloroflexota bacterium | reverse complement strand
GGCACCGTGAAGCCTTCCGAGTTGAAGGCGGTCACGCTCAGGCGATCCAGTCTGCCTGCCGGCGCGGAACTCGGTGCGCCGAGGACGATCGGTACGCCCTCGTTGACGGCTTTCAGATACAGGAACGGGTCGTACGGGAGGTCGAGCGAGATCTTCGTGCCCAAGGCGGCCTCGATGTCGCGCGGCTTGAGGATCTCGCGTGCGAAGACGTTGTTGAGGACGAACGTCGACTTGCCGCCGATCGATCCGGCCTCATTCAGGTAGTCGAGCATGCTGTGCATGGCCTTGAGCGCCGCGATCTCCGGGTAGACCGGCAGGATCACCGTATCGGCGGCTTCGAAGATCGTCAGGGTGCGTTCGTCGAGGATGGAGCCGGCATCGATCACGATGGAGTCGAAGGCTTCGAGCAGGGTTCCGATCAAACGAGCCACATGGTCCGGGGTGATCGATTCGGCGGACTCAGGAGATCGTGGGGATGCGAGGACGTGCAGGCCGCTGTCGTGGCGCGCCGTGAAGGTCCGCAGCAACTCGGGCTCGCGCAAGGCCGCATCCTGCCGGACGACGTCGGCGATGGTCTGCTTGGGGTCGAGGTTGAGATGGGTCGCGGCGCCTCCGAACTGGAGGTTCAGGTCCGCCAGGACGACCCGGTCCGGCCGCCGTAGCGCGGCTGCCACGGCTACGTTGGTCGCGATGGTCGTCGTCCCCACGCCACCCTTTGGGCTGTAGACCGCGACCGTTCGACGCGCTCGAGCCAGGGTGAGCCCGTCGGCCGAGATGACCGGTGTCAGATTCTTGGACCGCTGGAAGCGCAGCAGGAGCGCTTCCACGCGAGCCTCCACCTCGCGGCTGTCGAACGGCCTGGAGATGACATCATCCGCCCCGGCCTCGAGGAACCGGATCCGCTCCTCGACGTCACCGGTCGAGGTCACGCACAGGATCGGGACGGCCGTCGTGGACGAGTTCGCCCGGATTTCCCGGCAGACGTCGATCCCGTCACGCGCGGAACCTGCTGCCGCGGGCCCGAGGTCGATCACGGCCAGCTGATGCGCAGGGATCGTCGCCAGCGACGCCTCGGCATCGGGCAGCCGGGTCAGCGTGTAGCCGGCAGCGGCCAGCAGGGTGGCACGCTGTCGGACGCGGTCGGGTCGCCTTCGATGACGAGGATGGTGCTTGCGGGCACGGCGCCTCCGGATGCGTGGGACCTGGTCGGTGTCACGTGGGGTGCCGGGAGGATACATCGACCGCCACGCGAGCCGCGAGCCGCGAGCCGCGAGTGGCCGGCCGACTGGCGCCAGGAGCGTTCCAACCAACACTGGAATGCCGCCAGCAGTGTGGATCAGCCGCCAAACGGGGACGCAGGGCGTTCCAAACGCGACGGAGCCGCCCTTCGTTCGCCGGTTGGAACGCTTGTGGCGCCAGCGCGACGCGGGACCGGCGACCAGCGCGACGCGGGACCGGTGGCCAGCGCGACGCGGGATCGGCAGCGGACCCAAGCGGCGGGCGCGAGTCGAAACGTGCCCCGTGCTAGACTCCGGCTCCGATTTCCTTTCCGCTCCGTGCCGATCGGCCCGACCGACGAACCGGGGCATACCCATTGGAAGGAGTGCGCATCCATGCGCCGATATGAACTCATGCTCGTGATCCGTCCGGACGTGCCGGACGATCGCAGCCAGGCGGTCATCGACCGTGTCACCCGCCAGATCGTGACCAGCGGTGGCCAGATCCTGAAGGTCGCCCCGTGGGGGCGCCGTCGGCTGGCCTACCCGATCGATCGACACCGCGACGGGTCCTACCACATCATCCTGTTCCAGGCACCGCCCGAAGCGATCATCGAGCTCGAGCGCATCCTCCTCATCACGGAGGAGCTCCTGCGCCACCTCGTGACCCGCGACGAGCGCCCCTTGAAGTCCGGTCGACGCGAGGACGGCGATATGGAACCCGGCGAAGACGATCCCGACCTGCCCATGGACATCGACGACGATGCGGACGACGACGACGCGCCCGAGCGCATCGACGAGTCCGAGACCGAAGCGGCCCCGGCCGCGATCGACTGAGCGAGGCGCGACGATGGCACTCTGCAAGGTGATGATCATCGGCAATCTCGGGTCGGACCCGGAGATGCGGTACACGCCCAGCAATCGGGCGGTGACCCAGTTCAACGTGGCCGTCAACCAGAGCACGAAGAACCAGCAGACCGGCGAGTGGGTCGAGGAGACGGACTGGTTCCGGGTCAGTGTCTGGGGCGATCGCGCGGAGCGCATGGCCGAGACCCTGCGCAAGGGCAACAAGGTCTTCGTCGAAGGCCGGTTCAAGACCCGAGAGTTCGAAGGCCGGGATGGCCAGAAACGGACCTCGCTGGAGATCACGGCGGATTCGATCGTGAACCTCGAGCGTCGCGGTCGCGATGACGAGGGCCAGTTCGGCGGCCCTGCCGCGGACGGCGGTGCTGCAGGGGGCGGCCAGTCCGGCGAAGGCCGATCCGGCGGGGGCGGACAGTCCGGCGAAGGCCGATCCGGCGGCGTCCGTCCAGGTCGACCGCCGACTGATGACACCGAGCTCGACGACCTTCCCTTCTGAACCTCGAACCTGACCAGACAAGCACCAGGAGAACCTCTCGATGGCACCCCCCGCCCGACCCAAGAAGCGAGACGATTTCTATCGCGATCGGCGCCGACGCAAGGTCTGCGCCTTCTGCGCGGACAAGACGGCGCTGATCGACTACAAGGAGGTCAACCGCCTCCGCCGGTACCTGTCCGAGCGCGCCAAGATCGAGCCACGACGCAAGACCGGCACGTGCGCCGGGCACCAGCGAGAGCTGTCCGTCGCCCTCAAGCGCGCCCGACACGTGGCCCTGCTGCCGTACGCCCCGCAGCACCTGCGCCCCTAGTCGAGATGCGAGCCGCGCTCGCGTCGCACCGACTCCCACGACAGGGCGTCTGAGTGCTCGTCGGGCTGCTGATGCTCATGGGCGGAGTGGCGGCCGGAGCGTTCGGTTCGTTACTGGGGCTCGGTGGGGGCGTGCTGATCGTGCCCCTCCTGACCCTTGGCTTCGGCCTGCCGCTCCGCGAAGCCGTCGGCGTCTCGCTTGTGTGCGTGATCATGACCAGCAGCGCGGCCGCAGGCGTCTACCT
>JACCVB010000154.1 GCA_013698385.1 Chloroflexota bacterium | reverse complement strand
GGCCGGAGCGGACCCAGACGATCGAGCGGGCCTGGCGGCCGATGCGCCATCGCCCGGCGATCGGCGCCGCCGGTGTGGTGCCGCCCGCGGCGGCCACGGGGACGGCCCGGGCCACAGGAGCGCCCGGGATCAGGAGGACTTCCGCGTGATGCCGACCCGGATCCTGATCGTCGGCGCCGGCGGTCGGGAGCACGCCCTGGCCTGGAAGCTCAGCGCGGAACCGGGCGTCAACGAGGTCTTCGTGACGCCGGGCAGCGACGGGATCGCGGCCCTGCCGCGCGTGCGCCGGCTGGCAGACGTGCCTCCGGTCGACGGCCCGTCGGTCGTGGCGGCGGCCCGGGCGATCGCCGCTGAACTCGTCGTCATCGGCCCCGAGACGTCGCTCGCGGCGGGTGTCGCCGATGCGCTCACGGCCGCGGGGACCGCCGTGTTCGGTCCAAGCGTGGCCGCGGCCCGGATCGAGTCGAGCAAGGCGTATTGCCACGAGATCGCCGCCGCCGCCGGGGTGTCCATGGCTCGCGCGGGCGCGTTCCAGCAGCGCGGTCCGGGGCGTGCCTTCGCGCGTGAGCTCCACGAGGGAGGCGCGCGGGTCGTCGTCAAGGCGGACGGCCTGGCAGCGGGCAAGGGCGTCCGCGTGTGTGACGACCTGGACGAGGCACTGGACGCGGTCGACGCCGCCGTCGCCGATGGACCCATCGTGGTCGAGGAGCGGCTGGAGGGCCCGGAGGCCAGCCTGATCGCGCTGACGGATGGGCGGGACGTCCTGGCGCTGCCACTGGCGCGCGACCACAAGAGACTGGCCGACGGCGATACCGGCCCGAACACCGGCGGGATGGGCGCCATCAGCCCACTTCCCGACCTGCCGGACGAGTCGATCGCCGACTTGCTGGCCCGATTCCACCGCCCGATCCTGGCCGAGCTGGCCCGCCGCTGCAGCCCGTTCCGCGGCGCGTTGTACGCCGGCCTCATCGTGACCGACCGCGGCCCCGTCCTGCTCGAATGCAATGCCCGGTTCGGTGACCCGGAAACCCAGGCGATCCTGCCTCGACTGGCAACACCGCTCGGGCCGCTGCTGCTGGCTGCCGCGAAAGGCCGGCTCGCAGCCGCGGCCCGCTCGCTCGACTGCGTTGGCGACCGACTGCTGACGATCCCTGGAGCGTCCGTGGCGATGGTCCTGGCCAGCGCGGGATACCCCGAGGCGCCGCGTACGGGCGACCCCATCACCGGCCTGGACGCCGCGGAGGCCACCGGTGCCCTCATCTTCCACGCGGGCACCGCCCGCGATCCCGACTCAGGCCCGGCCCGAGACCTCGACGCAGGCCCGGGTGCCTACCGGACCGCCGGTGGGCGCGTCCTGACGGTCGTCGGGCGCGGGGTCGATCTCGACGATGCCCGTTCACAGGCGTCGGCCGCTGCCGACCTGATCTCGTTCCCGGGTGTCCAGCGCCGACACGACATCGGCCGGCCGCCGCTGGCGGTCTCGGCCGTGCTCGCCGGCGGCCGAGCGGGAACGCGCGGATGATCCGTCGCTACACCCTGGCCGAGATGGGCGCGATCTGGTCCGAGACGTCCCGGTTCGAGCAGATGCTCCGGGTCGAACTGGCCGTCAGCCGTGCCCAGGCGGCCCGCGGTCGGGTCCCGCCGGAGGTGTTGGCGGCCCTGGAATCGCGCGCCCGCGTCGACGTCGCGCGCATCGCCGAGATCGAGAAGACGACCGATCACGACATCATCGCCTTCGTGTCGCAGGTCGCCGAGTCGGTCGGGACGGAGGGGCGCTACCTGCACCTCGGCCTGACCAGCAGCGATGTGGTCGATACTGGCCTCGCCCTCCAGCTTCGGGCGGCCGGGGAGCGGCTGCTGGCCGACGCGGACGGGCTGCTGGCGGCGCTCGTCAAGCGCGCTCGCGCGGAGGCCGACACGGTGATGATGGGCCGAACCCATTCGGTGCACGCGGAGCCCACCACGATGGGCCTCAAGCTTGCGGGCTGGGCGTTCGAGGTCGCGCGCGGACGGGCGCGGCTGGCCGTCGCCGTCGACGAGATCGGGACGGGCAAGATCTCGGGACCGGTCGGGACGTACAGCCACCTCGGCCCGGACATCGAGGCGGACGTGCTGGCCGAGCTCGGACTGCACGCGGACCCCGTCAGTACCCAGATCGTCCAGCGCGACCGGCATGCGGCGCTGCTGATGGCCGTCGCGATCCTGGGCGGGACGCTGGAACGGATGGCGACGGAGGTCCGCAACCTCCAGCACACCGAGATCGGGGAGCTCCAGGAGCCGTTCCGCTCCGGCCAGAAGGGTTCCAGCGCCATGCCCCACAAGCGCAATCCGATCCTTGCCGAGCGGATCGCCGGCCTCGCCCGCCTGCTGCGCGGGTACGCCCACACCGCGCTCGAGAACCAGCCGCTCTGGCACGAGCGGGACATCAGCCACTCCAGCGCGGAGCGGGTGATCCTGCCGGACGCGACGATCGTGCTCGATTACATGCTTGTCCGGATGACCGGCCTGATCGACGGACTCATCGTCCGCTCGGAGCGGATGCGCGAGAACATCTCGCGCGGGCTCGGCCTGCATGCCAGCAGTCGGGTGCTCGTCGCCCTGGTGGAGAAGGCGGGCATCGGGCGCGAGGAGGCCTATGCGATCGTCCAGCGGGCAGCGCTGCGGGCCGCCGACGAGCGATCGCCCCTGCGCGACCTGCTGGCCATGGAC
>JACCVB010000151.1 GCA_013698385.1 Chloroflexota bacterium | reverse complement strand
TCGCCGGACTCATCGTGGCCGTCGTCGGCTGGCTCGTCATCTCGCGGTCTGCCCTTGCCTCGACCCGCATCGCGACCGTGATCGCGGGCCTGGTCCGTCGCGTGTCGGCGGGCGCCGGCGCGCTCCGGTCGCTGCCCTCGGCCGCCGCGTTCTTCGGACTGACCGCCCTCCTGACGACGAGCGCGACCCTGGTTGCCTGGGTCGTGTCGCATGCGGTGGGCGTGGACCTGACGCCGATCCAGACCGTCCTGTTCCTGAGCGGCATCGCGTTGTCGCTCGCGATCCCGGCCGCTCCAGGAGCGATCGGCACGTACGAATTCGTGGGCGTGGCGATCATCACGGGCCTCGGCTACACGCCGGAACAGGGGCTCGCCACGATCCTCCTGATGCGGATCATCACGACATTGCCGCCGGCGCTGATCGGGGTGGGCTCGATCGTTGCGCTCCAGATCCGGCCGGAGTCGATCGTCGACTCGGATCAGGACCTGGCGAGGCGCCAGATGGACACGCCCTCCTCGTCGTAGACGGTCGTGAACAAGCCGCCCGTCGTGAAGTCGGTCGCCCGCCCGTCGTCGCATTCGAGGACGCCGCCATTGGACAGGACGAACGTCGCGCCGTATCGGGCCATGCGGACGGCGGCCTGCTCCGGGCCATCGCAGTAGACGGCCTGCACGTCCGCAGCCCGCGGCTCCGGGTCATAGCCCAGGTTCGCAACGTATGGTCCGAAGCTCGTGATGCGCAGCCGACCGGCCAGGTCCACGGGGCTGTTGATGAAGTCGTCCGTGACGAAGACGGCTCGCTCTGGGGTGTTCACCTCGATCCATCGAGCTGCCCGCTCGTGCGCCAGGTCCATCGCCACCGCCGGACTGCGCACGTGCCAGATCGCGATTAGCGCAGGCGACACCGCCGAGAAGGCGAGCACCAGGGCGATGGCCGGGCGCGGCCAGCGATGGATCAGCCATGCAGCCAGGATCGCGGCGGCGATCCACATCATCTGGAAATACTTGTTCATGTCGAACTCGACCGCACTGACGACGACCAGGTTGGGCACCAGGAAGAGCGCGATCAGCCAGGCGCCCAGGAACCCTCGCGAGGGAACCCTGCGCCCGGCCAATAAGGCGGCCAGCGCAAGCATCACCGGCAGGCCGAGATTGGTGACATAGAAGAACAAGGCAGCGGCCGGTCCGGCGGCGATCCGCGCCTCGCTCCAACCCGCGACGAACTTGAACGAGCCGATGTCGCCCTGCCGGACCACGGCGGGGAGGATGTAGGGGAGGGCCAGGATGGCCGGCATCAGAAACAAGACGGCATCGCGCCAGGAGGTTCGCGCCCGCCACGCGCCGGTGGTCACAACGTAGAGGCCCACGATCAGGTAGGTGGCGGGAAAGGCGTAGAAGTGGAACGGGGCGAGGAGTGCGGCCAGGACCCCGGCCAGCAGGACGCCGCCCGGCCGCCGACCGAGACACGTCACGAGGAGCAACACGACCGAGACGAGGCCCGGCAATCCGAACGTCGTCGCCCGGTGGGGCAGGAACCCGGTGCCAAAGATCGATGCGATCCGGAAGAACGGCCAGCCATCAGCCCACGAGTTGTCGTACGGGTTGTTGGTGAGGAGGCTTCCGAGATCGGATGGGCCGGCCAGTAGGTCCGCCGCGAGTCGCAGCCAGCCCATCCCGCCGCCGGCAACCACGAGGATCGTTGCGATCGTCGCTACCCGTCGATCACGGCTGATCGCGACCGCGAGTGACCACACGACCAGGGCGAGCACGCCAGCCATCAGGGCGCTGGACAGGATGAACACCGGGATGACCGAGATGTCGGCCGCGGTCGCGGCGATCGCGCCGTGGAATCGGCGAACCAGTGGTAGGACAACGGCTCGCCGGCGACATACGGCACCTGGGGCGGAAAGTTCCCGTGGACGATGCTGTTCCCGATCGCCACATGGACCAGGAAGTCACTCCAGTTCCAACCGCCGGACACGAACCCATCGGGGGTCTCGCGCCAGACGTTGCTGGCCAGCACCCCGAAGACCACGAGACTGGTCGCCGCGGCGATGATCCAGGCCGGCAGGTCCTGCCGGAGGTAGGCCCGAATGGCGGCCGGCACGGAACGTGCTGGCGGCACATCCAGTGGAGCCAGCCACGGGTGGTGCAGGCGGGCGATGATGACCGTGGCAAGCACGAGTCCACCTGCCGACAGGAGCACGGCGACGCGCCCGAAGGTGTCGGCCCTGGCGACGAGATCCACGAGGTGAGCTGAGAGGTAGACACTGGCCACGATCCCCACGCCCACGACGCCTGGTACCGGAAGGCCTGGGGCGACCCGCCGAACGAGGACCCAGCCCGGAACGGCGAACAGCCACGGCCAGACGAGGATGGGGGCGAGCCAGGGCACGCTCCACGTGAGGGCCAGGCCGGCAATCAGCCCCAAGACGAGAGCGATCAGCGAGTCGGACGACAGGGGTTCGACGCCGCGCTGCGCGTCGTTGCCACTCGGCGGCGTCGGGTCGGTTCGATCAGCCTCGACGAAGGAACGCACTGCGGACGGATGATAGCGAGCATGGCCACCCGCACGATCCTGCACGTGGACCTCGACGCGTTCTTCGCCGCGGTCGAGCAGCGCGACCGGCCCGAGCTCGCGGGTCGGCCGGTCATCGTTGGTGGCGACCCGGCTGGACGGGGCGTGGTGTCCGCCGCCAGTTACGAGGCGCGCCGGTTCGGGGTGCACTCTGCGATGTCGTTGGGCGAGGCGGTCCGGCGCTGCCCGGACGGGATCTTCCTGCCGGTCGACGGCCGTCGCTATCAGCTCGCCAGCCGGGACGTGATGGCCGTCCTCCGGACGTTCACGCCCGCGGTCGAGCCGATCTCCATCGATGAGGCGTTCCTGGACGTGACCGGCTCCCGGGCGCTGTTCGGCGAGGGGCCGGCGATCGCCGCGACGATCAAGTCGGCGGTTCGCGAGCGGGTCGGGCTGACCGCGTCGGTCGGCGTGGCTTCGAACAAGCTCGTGGCGAAGGTGGCCTCGGACCTGCGCAAGCCGGATGGACTCGTCGTCGTGGCGCCAGGCGGCGAGGCCGCGTTCCTGGCGCCATTGCCGATTTCGCGGCTTTGGGGTGTCGGCGAGAAGACGGGCGCGGCGCTCGGCGAGTACGGCGTGCGGACGATCGGCGACCTGGCCGCGCTCCCGCCCGATCTCGTGGTGCGGCGCTTCGGCAAGCACGGCGACTCGCTGATCGATCGCGCGCGCGGGATCGACGATGACCCGGTCCACGAGGGCGACCCGGCGAAGTCGGTCGGCCATGAGCACACGTTCGACGTGGACACCGTC
>JACCVB010000119.1 GCA_013698385.1 Chloroflexota bacterium | reverse complement strand
CCATCCACATCGGGCGCGAGGCAGCGGGCGATGACGCGATCGGCCCGCTCCCCGACCAGCTCCGGGGTCTCGCCAGCCGGCCACGGGCCGGTCCAGATGGACCAGTCCGCCACGCGAGCGCGGATCTCGGGTCTCGTCAGGCCTTCGAACTCCCCGTAGTCCCACTCCTGGAGGTCCACGTCAGCCTGCGCGACGTCGCCGAACCCGGCGATCTCGGCTGTCTCGGCGGCTCGCGACAGGGGACTGGTGAGGATGAGGGCGAAGCGGCGGTACGCCAGTCGTGCGGCTACGGCCCGGGCCTGATCGCGGCCGACGTCGGTCAGGGGGATATCGGTCCGTCCGGTATGGCGCCCGGCCGCCGCCCAGGCGGTCTCGCCGTGACGCACGACCCAGATCTGGCGCTCGGCCGGTGGCTCGGAGGAAGCAGGGCTCATGGTCGTCAATCCTACGGGGCCGAGGACCGACCATGCGGACGCTGGCGCGCGGGCGGCACCTCGGGCGCATGACCCTGTGCTAGCCTCGGGCCGCGGGGATCGCCCCAGGTTCGTCGGTCGGGAGGAGCATTGAACGGCCCGGTCATCTTCGACCTTGACGGCGTCCTGGTCGACTCGGAGATCTGGTGGGACGAGGTCCGACGCGACTTCGCGGCGGCGCACGGACGCGGCTGGGATGCAGAGGATCAGGCCGCCGTCATGGGGGCCAACTCCCGGGCATGGGCGCGAACGATGCGCCAGCGCCTGGATCTCGACCTGTCCGAGCTCGAGATCGAGCGAGCCATCGTCGACGGCGTCGTGGAGCGCTACCGACACGAAGGAGCGCCGCTGGTCGAAGGCGCGGTGGAGACGGTCCGCCGGATCGCCGCCGAGCGTCCGGTTGCGGTTGCCTCGTCGGCGCACCGAGACGTGATCGACGCCGCGCTGGTCGGGATCGACCTCGTGGATGTCTTCGCGATCATCGTCTCGTCGGACGAGGTGGCGCACGGCAAGCCGGCACCTGACGTCTACCTCGAAACGGCCCGTCGCCTCGGAGTCGCCCCGTCCGATTGCCTCGTCGTGGAGGATTCGCACAATGGGGTTCGCGCTGCACGCGCCGCCGGGATGACCACGGTCCTCGTGCCCAATGCCAACGTGCCTCCCGCGCCCGGCACGCGCGAACTCGCCGACCTTGTCCTCGACCGCCTGACCGGCCTTGACCCCGCGCTGATCGAACGGACGGCACGTCCATGACCCGACGAACGTTGCGCTACTGGATCTCACGAGTCTTCGCCAGCGTCGCGACCCGAGCCTTGCTCAGGATCCGCGTCGAAGGCCGGGAACGCCTGCCGCCCGGCCCGGCGATCTACTGCTTCAACCACCTGTCGTGGACCGATCCCTTCGTGGTCATGGCGGCCCTGCCGTTCCGGCCCAGGCTGTTCTTCTTCGGGCCCAAGGAGGAGGACATGGCGGTCGGCGGGCGAAATCGGCTGATGAGCTGGACCGGCATGACCATCCCGTACAAGCCCGGCAAGAACGACCTGCGCGAGGCGACTCGCCGGGTCTCCTCCGTGCTGCAGGCGGGCGGTGTCGTGGCGATCGCGGGGGAGGGGCGGATCGGTGGCGTGGAGTCTAAGCTGCTGCCGCTCAGTGACGGCCCCGCGTACTTTGCCCTACGCTCGGGCGCGCCGCTCGTGCCGGTGGCCGTGAACGGCACGAGTTGGCTGCCCTTCGGCGGTCGGGTACGGGTCTGTGTCGGGGATCCCATCCTGCCCACCGGACGGCCAGATCGGGCTGGCGTGACATCGCTCTCCGCTGAGCTTCGGGCGTCGCTGTCCGAGCTGATCTCGGACGCCCCGGAGGTCGCCGTGCCCGGCCAGGTGGGCCGATGGGTGACGGAGCGGTTCAACGACTGGCCGGAGGGCTCGCGCGAGGCGGCGACCGTCGCGCGAAGCGCAGCGGAGTGGCCACCTGGGGAGTCGCCCCGCGCGTGAGCCGGGGGGTCTGGCATACTCGGCCGACCCGAAGCCCGATGGAGGAACCGTGGCCGCGACCGGTCTGTCAGCCGATCCCAAGGAATACCGAACGCGTCTCGACGAGCAGGAGGACGCGCAGATCGATCTCTGGGTGGCGGAGCTGATGCGCGACGTGGCCAAGCGGCGCGGGGTCCTGCGCGTAGTGGAAGACTTGAAACGTGCCACAGGCCTGTCCGACCAGGAGATCGAACGGGTGTTCGCTTCTGGAGGCGGGCCCGCTGCGGTGGTCGGGCGCGATGCCCACGGCCGACTGATGATCCCGGCGGTCGCCTTGCATGCGCTGGTCCCGGGCTTGCGCGCGAAGCCTGGCGACGGTCGAGTCGGACTGATCGACTACCTCGTCGAGAACTTCGAGGAGATCGTCTACGTCTGATGCGGGCAGGGTCGGCGGGCTCATCCGCCTCATCCACCCGTTCCCGTCGCTGCTCGACGCCGCGGTCGTGGGCGCCGTCGCAGGCTTGGCGGGGGGCACCCCACCCGAAGCCCTTCGACTAGCGGTCTCCATGACGGCGCTCCAGGCAGCGATCGGAGTCCTCAACGACCTGATCGATGCGCCGCTGGACGCCGGTCGGAAGCTGGGAAAGCCGATCCCGGCGGGGGTGATCTCGGCCCGCGTCGCATGGGCGACGGTGGTCGTCTCGGCCTGCACCGGCGTCCTGCTGGCGTCGATCAGCGGACCACTGCTGGCGGTCCTCGCGTTGACGGTCCTGGCGATCGGCTTCAGCTACGACCTGGTCGCGAAAGGCACGATCTGGTCGTGGGTGCCGTTCGCTGTCGGGATCCCGCTCCTGCCGGTCTTCGGGTGGCTCGGCGTGGCGGGTTCGCTGCCGAGCTGGTTCACTCCGCTCGTCCCGTCCGCCGGTCTTGCGGGGGCCGCGCTGGCCATCGCCAACGCCCGGGCCGACGTGGAGCGGGACCGGGCAGCCGGCACGGAGTCGGTCGCCACGCGCCTGGGGTGCGTGCGGGCCTGGCGTCTGAACGCCGCCTTGCTGATCGTGGTCCTGGCTGTCTCGATCACCTGGCTGGTGGTGGCGGGCGCCGCACCACTTCGGATCGTGCCGGTCGGTATCGCCGCGGTCGTCGTCCTGTCTGGCGTCGTGCTTGGTCGGCACCATACCGCCGGCCGCCGGGAGTGGGCTTGGGAGATCGAAGCAGGAGGGGTCGCCGCGTTGGGGATCGCCTGGGTCTACGCGGTCACCGCTTGATCTAGCCCGCGGGATGCCTGCGACAGCCCCGAGTGCTCAGTCGTAGTCGCCGGTCCGGACGATTGCGATGGCGCTTTCGAGCCGAAGCTTCGCGATGGTCAGGTACTTCGCGAGGTTCGTCCGATCGACGTCCGCGATGGCACTGACGGCGTCCGGCGTACGCAGCACACCGACGAGCTCATCCAGGGCCTCGGCCAGGGAATGCTTGGCGTTGATCAGCGAGTCTTCCTCGAGCTCGACGGGGATCGGCTTGGCCCCGACCCATCTCTCGGGTTCTGCGGGCTCCTCGACGCCGCTTAGGTCCTCGTC
>JACCVB010000118.1 GCA_013698385.1 Chloroflexota bacterium | reverse complement strand
CGCTCGATATCGGCGCGGGTCTCGATGTGCTGTCGTTGCATGCCCGGCTGCTCGCCCATACGCGGCCTCTCCTTCCCCGTGCATCCGTTGTCACTATCCTGCTACGAAACGCACGACATTCGGGCGCGCTGTGATCCGACGCGCCGCAGTTGTGCCGATCAGGGTTGGGGAGATCCGCTGGGAGAGACGGCGATACGGTCATCGACCTCCCCTTCGCGGCAGCCGCGGCGGGACACGACCCCTGACGTTCTCCTGGGCCGCTGGTACCGCACGACGCCGGCCGGGCTGCTAGCATTGACGGCAGAATCGTTCGTCCCATCATCCGGAGGACCGCCCGTGGCCCGCACGCTCGAGAACGACATCTTCACCAGCTACGCTTTGCCCGACGAACGCGGCAACTTCGGACGGTTCGGAGGCACCTTTGCCCCGGAAACGCTGATGCCAGCCATCCAGGAGCTCGTCGAGGCGTACGGCGCGGCGCGGCGCGATGAGGCGTTCCAGGCCGAGATCGATCGGCTCGCCGCGAGCTATGTGGGCCGCCCTACCCCGCTCTACGAAGCGACGCGGTTCGCCGAGGAGACCTCCGGCGCCACCGGCGCGCGCATCTTCCTGAAGCGCGAGGACCTTGCCCACACCGGGGCGCACAAGATCAACAACGCGATCGGCCAGTCCCTGCTCACCCGGCGGCTCGGCAAGACGCGGGTCATCGCCGAGACCGGCGCGGGCCAGCACGGCGTTGCGACCGCCACGGCCTGTGCCCTGCTGGACCTGCCGTGCGTGGTGTACATGGGCGCCGAGGACATCGAGCGGCAGGGTCCGAACGTGCTGCGCATGCACGCCCTCGGCGCGGAGGTCAGGCCGGTCACGTCGGGGACGGCCACCCTCAAGGACGCGGTCAACGAGGCCATGCGCGACTGGGTGACGAACGTCGAGACGACGCACTACGTGCTGGGCTCGGCCATGGGCCCGCACCCGTACCCGACGATCGTGCGCGACCTCCAGCGCCGGATCGGCGACGAGTCCGCTGCCCAGCTGCGAACCGTGGAGGGCCGCCTGCCGGACCTGGCGATCGCGTGCGTCGGCGGTGGCTCCAATGCCATCGGCCTGCTGGCCCGGTTCATCGGCGAGCCGACCGTGCGCCTGGCGGTCGCCGAAGCGGCGGGTGACGGGCTGGCGACCGGTCGCCATGCCGCGGCGATTCTCGGCGGGACGCCGGGCATCCTGCACGGCGCCCGCTCGCTCATGCTCCAGGATGTCGACGGCCAAGTCATCGAGGCGCATTCCGCGTCCGCCGGCCTGGACTACCCGGGCGTCGGGCCGCAGCTGGCGGCGCTCGCCGAGGGCGGCCGCCTGGAAGTCGCCTCGGCCACGGATCGGGAGGCGGTCGCGGCGATGAAGACGACGACCCGGATGGAGGGCATCCTGCCGGCGCTCGAGACGTCCCATGCCATCGCCGCCTTGCCCAAGATCCTGGCCGGCGTCGAGGGCCTGGCCGGTGGCTGGCCATCGGACGGCGACCTCCTCGTGCTGCTCGGGTTCTCCGGCCGGGGCGACAAGGACCTGGCCGCGCTGGCGCGCTTCGACGACGTCCCGCCGTGGGCGGGCAGCCAATGACCGGGGCGCCACCGTCCCAGCTTCTGGGAACGAACGACACGGCCGGAGCTTGGCGGATCGCCAAAGCCTTCGCGGCGGCCCGGGCGGAGGGTAGATGCGCCCTCATCCCGTACGTCGTCGCGGGCTACCCCGATGCCGAGACCAGCCTCCGGATCGCCATCGCGGCGGCCGACGCCGGCGCGGACCTGCTCGAGGTCGGCCTGCCCTTTTCCGACCCCCTGGCCGACGGTGCCACCCTCCAGCGCGCGTCGGGGGTCGCGCTCGCGGCCGGCGCCACGCTGGAACGTTCGCTTCGCCTGATCGAACGGATCGGCGCCGCCCGACCCGACTTGCCGCTCGTCCCGATGGCCTACGCGAACCAGGTCATCGGCGGCGGCGATGGGGAAGCGGTGGCCCGTCGACTGGCGTCCGCCGGCGCCGCCGGGATCATCGTCGCCGACTTGACCCCGGACGAGGGCGCACCGTTCGAGGCCGTGGCCCGGGCGGTCGGGCTGGCCGTGGTCTATCTCGTGGCACCCACGACCCCGCCGGACCGTCGTGCCGCGATCGCCGCGCGCAGTGGTGGTTTCCTCTACTGCGTGTCGCTCGTCGGCGTGACCGGGGCTCGGACGTCCCTGCCGCGGACCGTGGGCCGGCTCGTGCGTGAGGTCACGGCCGCTTCACCCGTTCCCGTGGGCGTCGGTTTCGGGGTGAGCAAGCCGGCCCACGTCCAGGCGATCGCGAAGGCCGGGGCGGGCGGCGTCATCGTGGCCTCCGCGCTGGTAGATGCCCTGGGCGCCGATGGTCACGATCTCGCAACCCTGGCCGCGCTCGTCGCCGACCTGCGAACGGCGACCGTGCACGCTCGGTAGTGCCGATGTCGAACGAACGGATCGAGGTGGCGCAGGAGGTCGTTCCCGGCAAGGCCTTCGTCTGGGCCATCGACTGGCCGGGCTGGTGCCGGTCGGGCAAGGACCCGGCCCTCGCCGTGGAGGCGTTCGTTGCGGTCACCGCCCGCTACGCGCTCGTGGCCCGGGGAGCCGGACTCGCCGTCCCGGTGGTCGCGACTCGGGACGTGGACGTCGTCGAAACCCTGGAAGGCGCCGGTGGGACGAGTTTCGGCGTCCCGTCGGTGATCGTGGCAACGGATCGCCGGCCGACGACGACGGTCGAGGCCGAGCGACTGGCGAGCCTCGTCGCCGCGGCCTGGCGACGCTTCGATGAGGTGGCGGCCGGTGCGCCGGCTGAACTGCGCAAGGGCCCGCGCGGCGGCGGTCGGGATCGCGACAAGATGATCGGCCACGTGATCGAAGCCGGCCACGCCTACGCCCGCGAGATCGGGATCCGGCTCCCGCCGCCGGACTCCACGGACCGCGCTGCCGTCAACGCCGAACACGACGCGGTCCTCGAGGTGCTCCGCCGCGCGTCGGACGGTTCGCCCCTGGCCGACCGCCGCTGGACCCAGCGCTACGCGGCTCGCCGGATCGCGTGGCATGTCCTCGACCATGCCTGGGAGATGGAGGACCGAACGGAACGCGGTCAGTGACCCTCGTCGGCGGGTTTCGCCCGATCTCGGGTCTCCAGGGCGCGCGTGGCCGCGAACAGGCGCCGGTAGAGCGCCAGCAGCTCGGCCTGGGGCAGGGGACCCTCGTTTGCCATCGACACGCGCAGGAGGACCTCGCGTTCCCGTTCCGCATCGCGGACCGTTCGTCGCCCGGCCGCCGATTTCGCCCGCCCGGCCTCCCGGGCCAACTGCGCTCGATCGTTGAGCATGGCCACGATCCGCCGGTCCAGCGCATCGATCCGCTTGCGCAATCGGCGCAATTCCGGGGTCTCGTCGGGCCGACGCCGTTCAGCCATGCGCGCCCCCGAAGCGCCGGGCGATCGCGTCGAGCGCCAGGTGATAGCCACGCGCCCCCTGCCCGACGATCGACTCCATGGCGACATCGTGCAGGTAGTTGACCTTGCGAAACGGCTCGCGCCGGCCCGGGTCCGAGAGGTGGACCTCGATGAACGGCCGCTGAACGGCCAGCAGGGCATCACGCAGGGCGACGCTCGTATGGGTCAGGCCGCCGGCGTTGACGATGGCCACCTCGTAGTCCCGCCGATGCAGGCGATCGATCAGGGCGCCCTCGTGGTTCGACTGGAAGAAGTCGATCGAGAGGCCGAGGTCGGCTGCCCGGCCACGGAGGCCCGCGTGGATCTGCTCGAGCGATTCGTAGCCATAGATCTCCGGCTC
>JACCVB010000094.1 GCA_013698385.1 Chloroflexota bacterium | reverse complement strand
GCCGCGATGGCCGGCAGGAGTCGGCGCCAGGCACCCGGTCCCTGGGTGGGGTCGTGGCGCTGGGCAAGGTCGGCGGCCCAGGCTGGATCGGCGCGCTCGATCCGGAGCGGATCCATGAGCCGTCGCGCGACACTGGCCCTTGGCTCGCGTTCGGGCGAGATCCCGGCCACGACGAGCGTTCGCAGTCGGGCCGGGGCGCGAACGGCCAGGCCAAGCGCAGTCATCGCCCCGAGGGAGAAGCCGAGCAGGTGGAACGTGGCGAGACCCAGCGCGTCGGCGAAGGCCAGCGCATCGTCCACGAGCCAGCCCGCCTCGAACCCGTCCCGTACGTCCCAACGCGTCCCACCATGGCCCCGAGCGTCGGGGAGGTAGCAGCGGAAGGCCGATCGGAGGGCGGGCAACTGGCCTCGGAGATCGCGCGAACCGGCCGAGGTCGCGCCGTGCAGCAGGACCAGCGGCGGTCCCACCCCGACGACGCCGTAGCCGATGGCCAACCCGTTCGCTTCGATCGTCGGCATGGGACCGGATGCTAGCGGACTCGGTCGCGGCGATCCGCGATGCGTGCCGTGTCGCGGCGTTCGTCGATCGCGGGAGCCCGGCCGGGACAGGCCGCAGCCGCCGCGCCGGCCGCGGTACGATCGACGCGATGACCGACCCGACGATTCCGCGCGAACCGACGGCCACGACCGAGGCGCCCGACGCGACCCGCATCGAGCGCGATTCGATGGGCGAGATGTCGATCCCGGCCGACGCCCTGTACGGCGCCTCGACCCAGCGCGCCGTGCTCAACTTCCCGATCTCCGGCCAGCCCTTCCCGCGCCGCTTCATCCGGGCCCTCGCGCTCATCAAACTTGCCGCGGCGGAGACGAACGGCGAGCTCGGCCTGCTGGACCCGGACGTCACCCGAGCCATCGCAGCCGCCGCCGCATCGGTCGCACACGGCGACCATGACCAGCACTTCCCGATCGACATCTACCAGACCGGTTCCGGAACCTCGACCAACACGAACATGAACGAAGTCGTCGCACGGCTGGCGAGCGGCCGCCTCGGTGGCGACCGGCGGGTCCACCCGAACGACGACGTCAACCGATGCCAGAGTTCGAACGACACGATCCCCACGGCGCTCCAGCTGTCCGCCGCGATGGCGATCGATGACGCCTTGATCCCGGCGCTCACGGAGCTTCAGGCCAGCCTCACCACCAAGGCGGACGAGTTCTGGCCGACGATCAAGACCGGCCGGACGCACCTCCAGGACGCGACGCCCATCCGCCTGGGCCAGGAGTTCCGCGGCTACGCCGGCCAGTTGGAGGAGGCGATGCGCCGGGCGCGAGCGGCCCAGGCGGAACTCTTGTCCGTGCCGCTCGGTGGGACCGCGGTCGGGACCGGGATCAATGCCCATCCAAAGTACGCGGCGGGGACCTGCGCCCGACTAGCCGCCCTGACCGGACTCGAGGTGCGCGAGACCTCGAACCATTTCCATGCCCAGGCGACCCTTGATACGGCCATCGCCGCCCACGGTGCGGTCCGTTCCATCGCCCTTGGCCTATGGAAGATCGCCTCTGATATCCGGCTGATGGGCATGGGTCCGCGGGCCGGACTCGCCGAACTGGCCCTCCCGGAAACCCAGCCGGGCTCGAGCATCATGCCCGGCAAGGTGAACCCGGTGATCATCGAATCGCTGACCATGGTCGTGGCGCGCGTCGTCGGCAATGACGCGACGATCGCCTTCGGCCAGACGGGCTCGCTCCTGGAACTCAACGTGATGTTGCCGGTCACGGCCGCCGCGATGCTCGAGTCGATCGACCTGTTGGCCGCCGCTGCACGGAACTTCAGCCGACGCACCGTGGCGGGTCTGATCGCGACGGATCGCGGACCGCAGCTCGTCGAGCAGGGCCTGATGCTCGCGACCGCGCTGACTCCGGTGATCGGCTACGACGGCGCCGCGGCCCTCGCGAAGGAAGCGCTCAAGAGCGGCCGGACCATCCGCGAACTCGCCCTGGATCGGGGGCTCACGGCGGAGGATCTCGATCGACTGCTGGACCCGGCGGCGATGACGGAGCCGGGCCTGGGTGGGGTGACCGGCGGGGGCTGATCGGCCCAGCGAGCGGCGCCGCTGCGCGGGCGCTCCGGACGACGCTCCGAGCTCCCGACAGCGGCCCGTTTCGTCCGCGCCATCGAGAGTGACCAGATCCAGATGAACGTGCACGGCTGCATGCCGATCCTGACGAATCCACCATCGACCCGGGCACGGCGGGTCGGGTGCACTTCGCAGACCCAGCGATATGGACCTGGCACGAGGCCTGGGACGAGCAGCGGCTGCAACCTGGCTGGTCCCACCTGGACGCGGACTTGGGAAGCTCCACGGTGACCCCGCTCCGGCCTTGAGCACCAGGCTGTGCGGGACGCCGTCATCCTGGTTATCCAGCGTCACCGCGAGCGGCCGGCCAGCCGGGGCGCTGATCGTCGCGGGCGTGAACACGATGCCCGTGACGACCAGCGTGATCGCGAGCGCCTCGCCCATTGGCACTGCCCTCCAACGCGACCGGCGGCTCGAGGCCAGCGAAACCCGACAGCACGACACGCCGCGCCGGCGCCGGCGCCCGGTCAAGGGCTACAATCCGCCGCGATGACCGACACTCGCCTCTGGGACCGGGCCGCCCTCCCTGCCGTCGATGGCCGCCGCCTCCCGGAAGTCCCGGCACTCGACGCCGGCCTGCCCACTGTCCCCGATCTGTTCGACTTCATGCGCGATGCCGAGGCGCGCTTCGCCACGCTTCGGATGCGGATCCTCGAGCGCTCGATGACCACGCGCGGCGAGGTCGAGACCCAGATGGACGTCACCCTGCGCCATCCCGGCCAGGCGAAGGTGATGACCAGCCAGCCCGGCCAGGTCATCGGTGGCGCCTACGAGATCTGGGTCTCGGATGGCAATCTCGTCCGGACCTACGCCGCGGCGCACAAGCTCGGCACCCAGCGCCCGATCCGAAATCGGCCCCGCGGCCTCGCCGACGACGACTTCCCGGGTACTGCCCAGGTCTACGAGCCGGTCAGCTCTCTGCCGGCCGAGACCCTCCCCGAGACCTTCGTCCATCCAGCCGGGTACTGCCAGAACGTCCTGTCCACCGGTCGCTGCACGATCACCGGGACCGAGCTCATCCACGGTCGCGAGGCCATCCTGCTGCAGTGCGATCACCCCCGGACCGTGGTCCTCGCGGGAGACCGACCGGACCACCGGATCGAGATCGCGGTCGATCGGCAGATGGGCGTCATCGTGCGCCTGGTCGAGACGATCGGCGGCCAGGTGACCCGCCACGCGGAGGTCACCGACCTCCAGCCGGACGCGCCGCTGCCACCGACCGCCTTCGAATTCCTGTTCCCGACCGGGACGACGATGCTCTACTAGGTCGCCCCGGCGGCGCCCGGCGGCGCCCGGCGGCGACCGCGTTCAGACCGAGTTCAGACCGCGAGTTCGAGCTCGCGCTCGATCGCCGCCAATTCCTCCGCGGAGCCCTGGACCTTGGGGCCCTTGAACCATTTGTGGGCGCTCAGGACCCACCAGCCGCCGGCGAACAGGATGACGGCCCCGACCGTGACCGGTGCGTAATTGAAGGTGTCGATCCGGACCGGCACGACCTGCGGCAGCATGAACAGGATCGCGATGAACACGACCCAGATGGTCGCAACGATCCCTATCGGTCGACTCCAGCGGCCGAGATTCCACGGACCTGGCTCGAACTTCGAGCCCGCCTTGAGACGCAGGTAGACCGGGATGATGTAGGCGATGTACAGCCCGATCACCGCGATCGAGGTGACCGCGAAGAAGGCCGCGGTGCTGTACAGGTACGGCAGCCCGAGGATGAAGGCGGCGATCGCCGCCAACCAGATCGAATTCGTCGGGGTGCGGGTCCGCGGGTTGATCCGATGCCAGAACGAGCTGCCGGGGATCGCCCCGTCGCGAGAGAACGCATAGATCATCCGGGAATTGGCCGTGACCGAGGCCATCCCGCAGAAGAACTGGGCGCCGATGACGAGGAGCAGGATCAGCAGGCCGCCCGTCTGGCCGACGGCGTCGATCCAGATCTGGGCGGGCGGGACGCCACTCGGGGTCGCCAGGGCGCGGGCGTAGCCGTCGACACCGTCCGCGCCGACGTTCGGGTTGATCCCGACGTTCATCGCCGTGAGCAGGATGAAGCCCATGATCACCGAGATCACGACCGAGAACACGATCCCCCGTGGGGCTGACGTCGATGCGTTGTGCGTCTCTTCCGACATATGGGCCGAAGCGTCGTAACCGGTGAGGGTGTACTGGGCATTCAACAGGCCGATCAGCACGACGTAGATCGCCGGCAGAGCTGCGACAGCAGGGTCAACGCTCGTGTTGTTGACGAACTTCGTAAAGACCGTGCCGAGGTCAGTCCGGGCCGGAGCCAGGAAGAACATCGCGATGAAGATGACGGCGACGCCGACGACGTGCCACCACACAGAGACCGAGTTGAAGAGGGCGACCAGCCCGATGCCGAACGTGTTCAGGAGGGCGTGGGCGAGGAGTACGGCGCCGAAGATGGCGACCGTGATCCAGTGGTCGGTCGGGACGCCGAACTGGATGAAGAGGAATCCATTGATGAATACCGCCAGCCCGAAGTCGATCGCCGCGGTGACGGCAACCTGGCCGATCAGGTTGAACCAGCCGGTGAACCACGACCACGCCGGAGCATTGTTGCCGGCCAGCTTCGCCGACCAGTAGTACAGGCCGCCGGCAGTGGGATAGCTCGATGCCACCTCGGCCATCCCCAGGGCGACCAGGATGACGAAGAAGCCGACGAAGAGCCAGCCAAGGGTCATGACCTGCGGTCCGCCCGTGTTCATCGCGAACGCGAACAGGGTCAGGCAGCCCGAAAGGATGGAGATGATCGTGAACGAGACCGCGAAGTTGGAGAAGGTCTTCATCCCTCTCCGGAGTTCCTGGGCATACCCAAGCTGATGCAATCGCTCGGTATCGCTAGACGCCACGTGCAGACCTCCCTCGATCGCTGACGACGACAAGCTGGGACGCGGGTGACGGACGAGGCGGACTCCCTCAGGCGGCAACGATAGAGGGCGCCGGTGCGCTGTCAAGGGTGCGAGACGGTCGTCTCGGGCCGTACGATGCGCGAACACGGCAAGCCATGCCCGGAACGATAGGGTGGAGGGGTTCGATGAGCGACCACGACCACGCAGCCACGAAGCATCCACGCCTTGCCGAACTCGAGGCGATGGTCCGCGACGGGCGGATCGACACGATCGTCGTGGCCATCACGGACATGCAGGGCCGACTGGTCGGCAAGCGCGTCCAGGGCCAGGCCTTCCTGGACGGCGTCATCAGCCACGGAGCGCATTTCTGCACGTACCTGCTGGGCACGGACATGGAGATGAACACGCCCGAAGGCTTCAAGTTGATGAACTGGGAGACGGGCTACGGCGACTGGATCGCGGAGCCGATCTGGGACCAGCTGCGCATCCTCCCCTGGCTTCCCGGCACGGCCATGGTCCTCGCCGACACGATCGACGAGGAGACCGGCCTGGAGATCCCGGTCTCGCCCCGGACGATCCTCAAGCGCCAGGTCGCCCGCGCGGCCGAGGCCGGCTACGTCGTCAAGGCCGGCTCCGAATTCGAGTTCTACGTGCTCAAGGATTCGTGGGAGGAGCTATCCGAACAGGGGTGGCCCGTTCCGCGCACGTTCGGCCACTACAACGAGGACTACCACCTGCTCCAGGCGACCAAGGCGGAGCCGCTCCATCGATTGCTGCGCAATCAGATGACCGAAGCGAACGTCCCGATCGAATTCAGCAAGGGCGAGGCGGCCAACGGCCAGCACGAGGTCAACATCCGCTACGACCACGTCCTGGAGTCCGCCGACCGGAGTGTCGTGTTCAAGCACGGGGCCAAGGAGATCGCCTACCTCAACGGCTGGGGGATCACCTTCATGGCCAAGCCGGACCACCGCTGGACGGGCTCGTCCGGTCACCTCCACATGAGCCTGTGGGACGCCGCCGGGGAACAGCCGCTGATGCACGCCACGGGCCGCCAGAAGCCGGGGCCGTATGGCCTGTCGAAGGTCGGTCAACAGTTCATGGCGGGGATGATGGCGCTGTCCCGGGAACTTGCCGTGTTCATCGCTCCGTTCATCAATTCGTACAAGCGCTACGCGTCGCTGTCCTGGGCGCCGGTCAACATCGTGTGGGGACGGGACAACCGGACGACCGGCTTCCGCCTCGTGGGACGCGGCCCGGGCCTGCACGTGGAGGACCGCTTCCCCGGTGGCGACATGAACGCCTACCTGACCTAATCGGCGATGATCGGCGCGGGCCTGTACGGGATCGAGCACGGCCTCACCCTGCCGCCCGAATTCAAGGGCAACGGCTACCTCGCCAAGGACGTCCCGCGCATGCCGCGGGCCCTGTACGAGGCGATCGCTGAACTGGAGCGATCCGAGGCAGCCGTCGAGATCCTCGGCCAGGACGTCGTGGATCACTACCTCAACGCCGCCCGGGTGGAGCAGGAGACCTACGACTCGATGGTCCATCCGTGGGACCGCGAGCGCTACCTCGAGCGGGGCTGACGCGGGGCGGCGCGCGGCGGTCGCGCGGCGGGAGGTGCTGGGCGGGAGGGTGCTGGGCTGGCGCCGCGACTCCGCCAGATGTTCGTGGCCAGCGTCGCTAGGCGGCCTCGACGCCACGGATGGCCTCCGTGAGCGCCGATCCGGCGTGAGCGAGGCATCAGGTCGGCACCTGATGGTGTCTGACCCCGCCTAACGTTCCCTGCAGCGACATATGACGGACTCGTCGGACCCGCGGCCCGATGCCGGCCGCGCTGCTGCGATCGCCACGCACTCAGTCGGGCTCCGCGACCTCCCGCAGGCGCGTGGCCAGCTCCGGGTGACCCGCGCCGTCCGCAACATCGGCCGGAGTGCGGCCATCGGTCGTCACCGCGCGCGGATCCGCGCCCGCGGACAGGAACAACTCCGCGAGCTCCACATCGCCGGAGCCCGCCGCCTCGTGGAGGGGCGTGTAGCGCGCATGCTGGGTCGCGTTGACGTCGGCGCCGGCCGCCAGCAGCAGTCGACAGACCTCGATGTGGCGCCCTGCTGCGGCGGCGTGGAGCGGTTGGTTGGCGAAGTCATTGGACCCGTAGGTGGAGACCGACGCACCGCCCTCCAGCAGGACGCGCGCGGCTTCCGCCTTGCCGAAGAACGCGGCGAGATGCAACGCGGTGAAGCCGTCCGCCGCCACGGCCGAGACGCGGCCGGGGTCCTCCTCCAGCCGGTGCCGCAACCGGTCGATGTGCCCGAGCGCCGCGGCGTCGAAGACGTCCGTCTCCGGGTCCGCGGCCAGCAACGCGTCCAGCACCGCCCCATGGAAGCGGTACCGAGCGTGGAGCAGGGCCGACACGCCATCCGTACCGCGGGCAATCGCGAGGGCCGGATCCGCAGTGACCAGTCGGCCGACGGTCTCAGCATCCCCGGCATCGACGGCAGCGATGACCTCCGCCGCGGTCGTCACGAGCCCACCTCGACGTCCAGCAGGATCGGCCGGACCTCGTCGATCGCGTCGTCCGTGTCGTCGCGCATCGTGGGCAGGGCGAAGCCGAAATCGCTGCCGCCGTCAGGTCGCGCCGCGGCCCAGACCCGGCCACCCATGGCCTCCGCCAGCCATCGGGCGACGAACAGCCCGATGCCGGATCCCTTGGCGGCACCCTGGGTGAAGGGGGACCGATAGTCGATCTCGAACAGTCGCGCGGCTTCCTCGACGCGGACGCCCGGACCTCGATCGAGGACGCGAACCGTCACCTCATCATCGAGGTACTCCACGCGGACCGCGATGTCGCGGCCGCCCGATGCGTACTTCGCCGCGTTGGAGATGAGGTTGCGGAGGATTTGCTCGACGTAGTTCTCTTCCGCCTGCACCGGCTTGACGGCGGCAGGGTCGCGCAGGACCCGGAATTCGACACCAGGCCACTGCGCCCGCGCCGCGACGACCAGCCGATCGACCAGGCGGTCGACGTGGACGGGCTCCAGGATGACCTCGGTCGCGCCGCGCTCTGCTCGTGCCAGCACCATCAGGTCTTCGACCAGCCGGTACAGCCGATCCGCCTCCGCGCCGATGTCCGCCAGCAGTTCCGCGGCGTCGCTCTCCGCAAGGCCAGGCCGCGCCAGGACGCGGGAGCCACCGTAGATCGAGGTGACCGGCGTCCGGAGCTCGTGGGACAGGATCTCCAGGAACCGATCGCGCACGATCTCTGCCTGACGTTGTTCCGTGATGTCGCGGATGAAGGCCGTGAACATGGGCCGACCGTGCAGCGCGACCTCGGTGACGGTCAGCTCGACCTCCACGGTCGTCCCGTCGGCCCGGAGGGCTCTTGTCCGGACACGCCGACCGAGGATGTGCGGGACGCGGGTCTCGACATAGCGCCGCAGACCGTCGCGATGCGCCGACCGGAGGTCCTTGGGCACGAGGAGATCCACGATCCGACGGCCGAGCGCGTCGGCTCGCAGCCGGCCGAACAACCGCTCCGCGGCCGGATTGAAGTCGAGGATGCGGCCGTGCTCGTCGGCACTGATGATGGCGTCGACAGCACCTTCCAGGACGCCGGCCTTCCGAGCCTCGCTCGCCACCAGGGCCTGGCGAGTCTCCGTACGTTCCAGGAAGACACCGAACTGCTGACCGACGGCCTCGAGGAAGTCGACGAGTCCGGCGTCCGTCCCGCGGATGCGACGACCAAAGCACTCGACGACCGCGTAGACCCGTCCACGGACCAGGACCGGAAAGGCCACGCCGTGCCGGAGGCCCGTCTGGCGCGCGACGGACAGCCGCAGGAAGTTGTCGTCCCCGACGAGGTCGTCGATCCAGGCGGGATGACGGGTCTTCCAGACGCGACCTGGCAAACCGACGCCCACCGCCAGGCTGAGGCGCACGCATGCCTCGCGCCAGGCTTCGAGTCCGGGGCGGGTCCAGATGGCGTCACACTGCAACCGCCGGCCGGGGCTGTCCCTGGTCACCACCCACACCCCGGCCGCCTGCCAACCGAGCCCGACGCAGAGGGTCTCGAGGAGTGACGGCGCGACGGTCATGAAGTCGTCGGCGTCGGCCAGCGCCCGGGTGATCGCATACTGCGCGGCCAGCTGGCGGTCACGACCACGAGCGCCACCCCGCGAGCTGGGTGCGCGCGGTGACGACTGCTCGTGCATCGCGCCATGGTATGTCCCGGCGGACACGCAGCGGGGTAGCATGGACCGCCAGGGGCGCCGCCGGCGTGCCGACTGCCAAGCCTGCACGAGGTCCACGGATCCATGCGACTCGCCGACAAGGTCACGATCATCACCGGTGGCGGTGGCGGGATGGGCCGGGTCGCGGCCCGGATGTTCGCCGCGGAGGGCGCCCGGGTCGTGGTCGCCGAGTTCGCTGAGGCGGCCGGGCAGGAAACGGTCGACCTCGTCCGCGCCGATGGCGGCGAAGCGACCTTCGTCAAGGTCGATGTCTCGAACGAGGGTTCGGCCCGAGGCATGGTGGATCACGCGCTCACGACCTACGGTCGCCTGGACGTCCTTTACAACAACGCCGGGGTCATGCCGGAGGCGGACCACTCCGTGACCGATACCGAGGTGGATGTCTGGGACCAGGTCATGGCGGTCAACGTGCGCGGCGTGTTCCTCGGCTGCAAGTTCGCCATCCCGGCGATGGAGGCGGCCGGCGGCGGTTCGATCATCAACATCGCGAGCTTCGTGGCGCTGCTCGGCTGCTCCGTGCCACAGGACGCCTACACGGCTTCGAAAGGCGCGATCCTCAGCCTGACCCGAAGCCTGGCGGTCCAGTTCGGCCCAAAGGGCATCCGGACGAACGCGATCTGCCCCGGTCCCGTGGAGACGCCGCTGCTGATGGACTGGCTGCTCAAGGACGAGGCGGCCAAGCTACTCCGCCTGGCGCGCAACCCGACCGGCCGATTCGGCAAGCCGGAGGAGATCGTCAGCATGGCGCTCTACCTCGCCTCGGACGAGTCGCGCTGGACCAACGGTGCATCGCTCGTCGTCGATGGCGGGATCAGCGTCAACTACTTCTAGGCGGAGGGTCGGACGGACGTGGCATCACGGATCGCGATCGGAGTCGATGTCGGGGGCAGCGGGATCAAGGCCGCCGTGGTGGACGTGGAATCCGGGCAGTTCCGCTCCGAGCGGTTGCGCGTTCCGACGCCCACGCCGTCCACGCCGGACCGGGTGAGTGCCACGATCGGGCGACTCATCCGGCGGCTGGCCAAGGAGACCGGCCTGTCAGAATCGACCCCGGTCGGGATCGGCCTGCCGGGCGTGGCCATCGGCGGCCGACTGCTGACCGCGGCCAACATCGATCCGGCCTGGACGGACTACCCGGTCGCGGATCGGCTCTCGAAGTCGCTCAAGCGTCCGGTCAGCATCGTCAACGACGCCGACGCCGCGGGGATCGCGGAGATGCGCTTCGGGGTCGGCGCGGGCCGGCGCGGCGTGGTCATCTTCCTGACCCTGGGCACCGGGGTAGGATCCGGCGTGTTCGTGGACGGGACGCTCGTGCCCAACACGGAGTTCGGCCAGATGGAGATCCGCGGTCGCCCGGCGGAACGGCGCTCCGCCTCCGCGGCGCGGACCCGTCGTGGCCTGTCCTGGAAGGCCTGGGCGACTGACGTTGATGAGCATCTCCAGCGGATCGAGGACCTGATGTGGCCGACCCTGTTCATCCTGGGCGGCGGCGTCAGCAAGAACGGCGACAAGTTCATCCCACGCCTCCAGCGCCGGACCCCGGTCGTCGCCGCGCAGTTGCGCAATGACGCCGGGATCATCGGCGCGGCGATCGTCGCCGCCGAAGGCCTGACCGATGCCGCGACGACCTCGGACGACCTGCCGGCCATCCTGCGGCCACGACCCGAGGCCACCTGAGCCGACCCTCGCCACCGGACCGAATGGGACTCGGGCGTATCATCGACACTGACCGCCGGTCCCCATCCGTGTTCCCCGGTCAGCCCGAAGAGGTCCCACCCATGACGGTCGAGCAGCACTCCCCTTCCGGCACGTCGCCGGCACCCGGCGCGGCACAGATGATCATCGGCGGCTCGTCCGTGGACGCCGCCGACGGCCAGACGTTCGAGATCGTCAACCCGGCCACGGGTCGGGTGATGGCGACTGCCCCGCTGGGTGGTCGCGAGGATGTCGATCGGGCGGTCGCGGCCGCGCGGGCCGCCTTCGACGATCGGAAGGGCTGGGCGAACTGGGCCGCCGGCAAGCGTGGCCGAAGCCTGGCCAAGCTGGCCGAGCTGGTCAAGAAGCACAGCGAGGAGCTGGCCACGCTCGAAAGCCGGAACGTCGGCAAGCCGATCACCGGCGCGCGCGGCGAGGTCATCGGGGCCAGCCTCGTGTTCGATTACTACGCCGGCGCCGCCAACAAGATCTACGGCCAGACGATCCCGGTCTCGAAGCCCGGTCTCGACTTGACGCTGCGCGAGCCGATCGGGGTCGTCGGCCTGATCGTGCCGTGGAACTTCCCGCTGCTGATGGCCTCCTGGAAGGTGGCGCCGGCACTCGCGGCCGGCAACACGGCGATCCTGAAGCCCGCCTCGTACACGCCGCTCACGGCGATCCGCCTCGGCGAACTCGCCCTGGAGGCCGGCATCCCGTCCGGGGTGCTCAACGTCGTGACCGGTCCCGGCGGGTCGGCTGGCGCGTCCATCGCGGCGCATCCGGGCATCGGCAAGGTGGCGTTCACCGGCGAGACGACGACGGGCCAGGAGATCATGCGGCTGGCGTCGGGCAACGTGAAGAAGATCTCGCTCGAACTCGGCGGGAAAAGTCCCAACATCGTGTTCGCCGACGCGGACCTCGAGAAGTTCGCGCGCGAATCGCCCTCCAGCGTCTTCGACAACACTGGCCAGGACTGCTGCGCTCGCAGCCGGATCCTCGTCGAGCGCTCGGTCCAGGAGCGGGTCGTGGAGCTGTTCGCGGAGGCGACCCGCGGAATCAAGGTGGGCGATCCGGCGGACGAGGCGACCGAGGTCGGGACCCTCGTCAGCACAAAGCAGCGCGACCGGGTGAGGGACTACATCGAGATCGGCCTCGGCGAGGGTGCGACCCTCGTCGTGGGCGGCACCGCGCCCGATGATCCAAGCCTGGCCGACGGTGCGTATCTCCTGCCGACGGTCTTCGACGGGGTCGGCAACGACATGCGCATCGCGCGCGAGGAGATCTTCGGTCCGGTCGTCTCGATCATCCCGTTCGATTCGGAGGAGGAAGCGCTGCGCCTCGCCAATGCGACACCGTACGGCCTGTCGGGCTCCATCTGGACGCGCGATATCGGCAAGGCGCTGCGCTCGGCCAAGGCGCTCCAGGCCGGGGTCATCAGCGTGAACTCGAATTCGTCGGTCCATACCGAGGCGCCGTTCGGCGGCTACAAGATGTCCGGCATCGGCCGGGAACTCGGTCTGTCCGCGCTCGACCTGTACACGGAGACCAAGAACGTCTTCATCGACATCAGCTGATTCGGTCGTCGAGCTCCAGCCGGTCGGCGGGGGCGGGCCGGGTGGCGGAGGGCGCGGCGCGGGCCGTGGTG